>JBIPMW010000109.1:0-6276 GCA_044376455.1 Crocinitomicaceae bacterium
CTAAACATCCGTTGGATAACGCATTTACTTGAGTTTTAGTATAACGGAAAGCCAATAATAAAGGTTGCTATCCGGCAGAAATAATCAGCATTTCTTCCCAAATGAGGTAGTGTTTGGCCAATTCTTGAATCCTTTGAGGTGTAATATGTCGGATGCGCTCAATCAGATGGTCATAGAATTCAAGCGTCAAGCCGTAATGGTGGACGTTTGAAAAAAGGTCAAGCATCGCATAAGGGCCATCTGCACTTTTGAGTAATTGCCCCAACATGTAGTTTTTTACCAAATCGAGTTCTTCGTTGGAAACCAGTTCATTTTTGAGCCGCTCGAATTCGTTTTGTATTTCTTCAAAAGTGGCTGTTCTGGTTTGCACACCGACCTCTGTACCGATTACAAAATACCCATAGTCTTGGTGTTCAACAAGATAAGAACCAATGCCGTAAGTGTAGCCCTTGTCTTCGCGGATATTACTCATCAGACGGCTACCAAAGTAATCGCCAAGAATGGTGTTCAGGATGCTAAAATCACAAAAGTCTGGATGGGTTTTGTTGAACAATGGCCGCCCAATTCTAAGTGCACTTTGTAAGGCACCTTGTTGTTCAATATGTATAGCACCTAATTCGTTTTGCCACACAAAGTTTTCATGTTCTTTTGGAGCTCCTTTGAAAGTGAGCAGTAGTTTTTCAAGCTGTTGAATGTCTGTTTGATATAAATCTCCAATCACAAAAACTTCGAGTAGTCCGTTGAGGTAATTGTTTTGATGAAAGTCTTTGATTTCTGCTAAACGGACGTTATCGTAGTCTTCGAGTTGAATTTGTTGGGCATACGAACTTCCTGTAAAAAAACTGCGCTGAAATTGCCGTTGTGCTAAAAAACTAACTTTTTCTTGTTGAACAAGGAATTTTTGACGACGCTCTGAAACGAGGTCTTGAAGTTCTTTGTCTGGGAAATTGGCCTCAAAAAGACTTTCATGAAACACGGCATAAGCCGCTAACAATTGATCCTTTAACGCATAAAGCGTCACAATGGCTTCATTTTGTGTGATGCTCACATCATAGTAGGCACCCAGCGCATCAAATGCTTTCTGAATTTGTCTGGCGTTTTTGTTTGGTGTTCCACTGATGAGTAAACCTGCACATAAAGAAGCAATGATTGGCTTTGAAATCGTGCTTCCGGCCTTGAAATGCAGCTCAATTTTACTGGTCTCGTTGAAAATTCCATTGCGCCAAAATAGTTGAACACCGTTTGAAAGCAGAATGATTTCAGGTTGTACAAAAGCAATGTGTTCAATCGGATGAAGTTCAGGGGCTTGGCTTCTATTGAGCATCTTGTTGACTTTGAATGATGAGACGTGAGCAATTTGACTTGCGGAAAGTTTGACTTGCAAATGCTTGCAATGCGCCAGTGCTTATTTGATTGTAGTGCTGCGCTTCTTGGTTGATCACGTGGGCCGAGCCTAAAAGTTCAAAATAGGCTAAGTTCATGGCTCTGTTGAGTAGGCCTTGATCTTGGAATGCTCGGGATGTACGCAATTTGAGTTTGAGTTCATTCAAAGAGCTCTTACTAATTGCTTTCTGAGCGGTTTTTTCGAGAATGGGCCAAAGCGCCTCCTCTAATTGTTCAATAGATTTGCCAGGCTGTAACTTGCCACTAATGACAAACAAACCGTCGTCAAAAGAAGCCGTGATGTAAGCTGTAATTTCTGCACATAACTTTTTCTTTTTCTTGATGTCGATATAGAGCGGGCTGGTCTTTTCGTTTCCGAGGTAATCGCTCAGAAGATCAGCTTGGTAAAACGAGGCATCAGTGCGTTTACCCATTCTAAAGGCATAATAAAAGGCAGTCGCAGGAACTTTGCGATGGATTGTTTTGGTCCTAAATTGACGTTGGACCGGCTCTGCAGCGAGCGCCCTTGCTTTTTTCTCTTGCGTCGGAATGTCACCAAAGTAATGCGTTACTTTTTCTTGGATGGTAGCTAAATCAAAATTGCCTACGATGCATAATATAGCATTGGCTGGATGGTAATGTTGTTGAAAAAACCCCTTTACATCTGCCATACTGGCCTCTTGAATTTGCTTGATGTTTTTGCCAATAGTTGCCCATTGATACGGGTGCTTTTTGTAAACTAAAGGTCTTAAATACAACCAAGCATCGCCATATGGTTGATTCAAATACCGCTGCTTGAATTCTTCAATAACCACTTGTCTTTGAACTTCTAGACTTTTATCTGTAAATGCCAAGGACAACATGCGGTCGCTTTCAAGCCAAAGTGCGGTGTCAATATTTTGAGCAGGTAAGATGTCGTAATAATTGGTAATGTCGTTGCTGGTAAAGGCATTGCTTTGCCCGCCTGCTGCCTGCAATGGGGCATCAAAGTCCGCGATGTGCTTGGAGCCTCCAAACATCAGGTGCTCGAATAAATGTGCAAAACCAGTGCGCTCAGGATTTTCGTCTCGGGCACCAACGTCATATAGCACATTGACCACGGCCATAGGACTTGACGGTTCTTGATGGAATATAACTCGCAAACCATTGGGTAGTGTAAAACGCTCGAAGTTGATCATTTAAAAAGGTTGTTGTTTGGTCAAAGCGATATTGTAAGCGCTTATTGTTTGTTCTATAATTTCTTGGGCACTTAGGATTTTGTCAAATAAACCAGCAACCTGGCCTATTTCTAATTCACCTTCATTTAAATCTCCTTCAAACATGCCTTTTTTGGCGCGCCCTCGACCTAATAAATCTTGCAATTGTGCTGTTGTTGCCCCCGCAGCATAAGCTTGTTGTACTTTTTCAAAAAATGGATTCTTGAGCAGACGAACGGGAGTCAGTTCTTTTAATGTGAGCAGCGTGTCACCATCTTGGGCTGCTAGAACAGCTTCTTTGAAAAGAATATGGGCGCTAGATTCAAGCGCAGCTACAAAACGACTGCCCATTTGAACACCATCAGCACCTAAATTCATGACCGCAAGCATGCCTTCACCTGTTGCGATACCTCCGGCTGCTATGACCGGAATTTGCACCGCTTTTCTGACCATTGGGATCAAGCAGAGTGTGGTGGTTTCGTCACGGCCGTTATGCCCGCCAGCCTCGAAACCCTCTGCAACAATTGCATCGACACCCGCTGCCTCTGCTTTCTTAGCAAACTTTACGCTTGCCACTACATGAACAACTTTGATGCCTTCCGCTTGGAGTGTTTGGGTCCAGGTCTTTGGATTACCAGCACTCGTAAAAACGATAGGGACGCGATGCTTGATGATTGTTTGGATATGCGCTTCAATATTTGGATAAAGCAGTGGTAAATTGACACCAAATGGTTGGTTTGTTGCTGCTTTGCATTTTTGAATGTGTTCGTCAAGAATTTCCGGATACATGGAACCCGCTCCGATGAGCCCTAAGCCCCCAGCATTGGATACTGCTGAAGCAAGTTCCCAGCCCGAACACCAAATCATGCCACCTTGAATAATGGGGTATTTGATTTGAAAGAGTTGACAAATAGGGTTGAGCTTTGTTGACATAGCAAAATATGAGTTACAAAATTAGTCTAAATGCTTAACTTAGCACATATGATCAAATTAGCGTTAAGAGCTTTTATCTACTTGATTTTAATCGGCTGCTTGCCCTTGCAACTTTTTGCGCAGTTTCAGGGTCAAGAATTTGTTCCAAATAAGGGGCAATGGCCTCAAGATGTGCTATTCTTGGCTAAAGATGGCCCGAATAAAATTTGGATGGGTCAAGATCGCTTGTTGTTTCAAATGACAGACTTTTCGGCCTTGGAGGCTGCGCATCACCGTCACGAAATGGTAGCTCATCCTCAAATACCCAGCACTTTTTTTGCTCAAATATTTGAGCAAACGAATACAGAAGCCCAAAATAAGGGGCTTAACCCAAAACCTTATCATTATCAATTTTTTATTGGTCAAGATCACTCCAAATATGCCAGTGAAGTCAGACCTTATGAAGAAGTGCAATACCAAAATTTATATGCAGGCATTGACCTGCTTTTCTCGGTTCAAAAGGGCACGTATAAATACAGTTTTTTGGTCCAGCCATCTGTAAATCCATCAGCCATTCGCTGGCATTACGAAGGCGCTAAATCGGTTAAAGAGAAAGCCAATGTACTTCAAATTCAAACTGAATTGGGTGAGCTTTCAGAACAAGGTTTATTGGCTTATCAATTGATTGACCATGAAAAAAAAATAGTGCGTTGTCAGTACAAGCAGTATCCAGACGGAAGCATCGGTTTTGAACTCGGAAACTACGATGCAACGTATCCATTGATCATCGATCCAATACTCGTATTTGCCACCTACAACGGTGCTGTATCAGATAATTTTGGCATGACCGCAACTTACGGTTATGATGGTTCAGCCTATTCGGCCGGTGTGGTATATGGCAATAATTTTCCTTTACCGAGTCTCAATAGTTTTGATGTTAGCTCCAATTTTACAGCCATTAGCGGAACCTATGGCATTACGGATGTTTTTGTAACGCGTTATTCGCCAGATGGAGCCAACATGTTGTGGTCTTCTTTTCTGGGCGGTGGTGATAACAATCAAGGTACCGAGACCGCTCACAGTTTGGTTTGTGATTCTTTGAACAATGTCTATCTATTTGGTGCCACTTCAAGTACAGATTTTCCTGTAAGTTCCGGAGCTTATCAAGCCGTTCATGGCGGTGGTACACCCAACACTAATTTCTTTTATAACGGTGTTTATTTTGGCGCACAAGGTAGTGATATCTTTGTTTCTAAACTCAATGCCAATGGCCAAAATTTAATGGCCTCAACATATATCGGAGGCAATCAAAACGATGGCGTTTCGTACCGCTCTTTAGGCTTGCCTTATTCTTCGGTTACGGCATACGATTCACTTACTACGAATTATGGTGATCAATTCAGAGGGGAAATTTACTTGGATGAACAAGGCAATATTCTTGTTGCCAGTTGTACGAGATCGGCAAATTTCCCAACACAAAATGCATTTCAAAGCACTAAAGGAGTGGGGCAAGATGCCGTTATATTCAGGCTCAATAATGCCATGACCAACCTGCAATTTTCTTCATTTTATGGCGGAAATAAAGACGATGCAGCCTATTCTGTCAAGACCGATACATTGGGGGCAGTTGTTTTTGCGGGGGGCACTTCATCCAATAATTTACTTGGTACATCGGGAGCTTATCAAAGCAACTACAACGGTGGTAAATCAGATGGATTTGTTGCCAAACTGAACGCGCAAGGAAATAGTATTGTCAATGCGAGTTACATCGGTACAAGCAATTATGATCAGGCCTTTTTTGTAGAAATCGACCGCAATAACCAAATTTTTTTATTGGGGCAGTCCGTAGGAGGAACTTTTCCCGTGAACAATGCGCCATATAGCAATCCTGGAAGTAGTCAGTTTGTGATTAAGCTCAATAATCAACTCACAAGCAATCTTGCATCTACAGTCATCGGTAACGGTTCTAGCCAAATTAATATTTCGCCAGCGGCATTTCTTGTCGATATCTGCGGTAATATCTACATTTCTGGATGGGGAGCAAATATTTTGCAAAGCACGCCTTTAAGCGCAATGCCCGTGAGCTCCAATGCCTTTCAGTCCACAACTACCGGATTTGACTTTTACTTGATGGTCTTGCAAAGTAACATGAATGGATTGCTTTATGGATCTTATCTTGGTGGCCCAATTGCACAAGAGCACGTAGACGGCGGAACCTCTCGTTTTGATAAGAACGGCGTGGTGTATCAGTCTGTTTGTGGGGGTTGTGGAGGTCATTCAGATTTTCCCACCTCAGCGGGTGTTTGGTCTAGCACCAACAACAGCGCCAACTGCAATAATTTGGTTTTCAAATTTGATTTTGAACTCATCCCAAGTGCAGAATTTTCGAGTTCTGTTGTTCAGGGCTGTGAAGATTTAACCGTGACTTTCCAGAATACCTCAACCCAATGGGATGCTTATCTTTGGGATTTCGGTAACGGAGATACCACCTCCGTTATTTTTAATCCGACCATCATTTTTGACAACCCGGGAACCTACGGCATTAACTTATATGTCACTGATAGTGTTTGCCTCATCACTGATACTGCTCAGATTCAAATTTTAGTCCTCGATTCCATTGCGCTCAACCTCACTGACACCATAAGTTTATGTAGTTCAAACCCATATTTGCTTGTTGCTCAAACCAATGGTACTGCCAATCAATTTGTCTGGTCCACAGCACCAAGTTTGAGTCCGGCCTTAAATAATCCACAAGACTCAACGGTACTTGTAGCACAAGATGGTT
>JBIPMW010000259.1:0-6259 GCA_044376455.1 Crocinitomicaceae bacterium
AGCCTGGAAAACACCCGAATTTTTCTAGGGGTCTAACGGCTATGCGCCTTATCCAGCAAGCCTTTTAGTCGCCTTGTCACCCCTTGAAGTTGTGCCTGTTGTATGGCTTCTCTTACCGATTTTCTGCCAGCATCATCTACAGGAATGTGGATAAGGACATTATCGGCATGATAACGAATTCTACCCTCGGTAATGCGGGTATTTAAGGCTATTTCTAGAAGACAAGAGTAGGCGAGAATTTGCAGTTTATCACTTTCCCAAGCTTGCGGCTGATTATTCTCATCTCGATGACAGCGTCCGCGTTTGTGTTCATAAGGAATAGTTTGACCGTCTCGCTGACGTAAAACGTCAATTCTACCCCTTAATCCGAGGTTTTCGTCTTCAAGATAGAGGTCTTGCCATTCTTCTCCTTCTTTCCGTTCGATTTCATCGTGTAACCGTCTTCCAGCAAATACTGCCGCGTCTTGGGTGTAGAGTTCTTCCACTTCTTCGAGATAAAATAGACGGGGACAGTAGGCAAAAGCGTGTAGAGCGCAGACGCGGAGAGTATCTTGGACAGGTTGGGTAAGTGATTCTGGATTAAAGTCGAGCGCTTGCATGATATGTTTTAGTGTAAACTTGCTTGCTTTGCTATCAATTTAACCAGTGACTACGGCAAAAAAATTTCCGCCTTTAAAAGAAAAAAGATTAGGAAATTCTGTCAGCTACAATCCAAACATGGGTATCGATAATCACTGCTCAACATCCCATTTTTCACAATGGGAGCAATAATATCCATTTCATAAATGACACTATTTTTAAGTAACCAGCTAGTTTCACTATTGGAAACAGATACTTTATTTGGCTCTTCTCAAATTTGTGTGATAATTTTTGCTTATGAAATCGTAAAATGTTTAGTGGGAAACACTTTTAGGATTATTTTGCTGAAGAAACTATCAGTATATACCCCGTTTCCACATAGAAACCAGAATATCCTTTATTTTTGATAGCCATTACGATATTATCCAATTAATGGTGACATTATAGCGGGTTTCCCAGAGATGGGTTACTATCCCTTATTAGACTGAAAACCGCTATAAAAAAGAGGACTATAGCTTTATTTGTCTTTTGAGCTTTTCTTTGCTTTCGTTGTAGTTAAAATGGGTGCAATGATGTCAACCAGACACTGATCGCTATATTCTCCCAATGAGAACCTTTGAAAAGTCCCTTGACTCGTATTCCTGTCAATCCAAATAGGCAAACCGATTAAACCTCGATTATCCTTGACTAGCCAACGAATAGCACCATCGGTTTCTCGATAGTTACGAATGCCATTAATCATTGCCCAAGATTCACCCAAACTTAAACCACCAAAGCGCAATATTTGACTAGGTGAAGATAAAGCAATAGCTACCCGTTCTGATAACTTGATACTTGCCATCTCATTGCTAGAGTCAATTTTGAGAGCAATACGCACATCCGTTAGTAACTCTTGAAAATTGGGCTTAGAAAATTGGCTAGTTGGATATACCCCTTCGCCATACTTCTCTACCCGTTTCTTGACTTCACCACCCACCACAAACTTGTGGCTACGCTGCTTACGCACAATTCGAGAAATCGGTGAATCATTGCCAAGAATACCAATTGCCAACCTCACCCCCAGATGAGCCGATATATCCTCCTCACCCACTAACGAGAGCAAAAATCCGTAGAGTGTTGATGGTGGCGGATAGAGATAACTTTCCTTAAAATCTCTTGCAAAGCTACGGGGAAAACTGGTGCAAGGACACTCTAGATAGAGCAAATCATCCATTAGGCTTTTACCCCCTTTAACTCAGCTAAACGCTTTTTAGACTCAGCGATCGCCTCTTTGACACCACGATGCACCGTCACACCCAAATTTTGTAACTGCTCACCATAGGGAGTATCGGCAATTTCACCCGCCACGATTAGCTCATTGACATCAATGTCTTTAACCTCAACCAAGCGCACAAGTTTTGGACAGCCAACGGATTCTCCCACACGCTTAAAGCAATTCATAATCCAAGGACTAGGATCATCGGTTAGGCGAATCACAACAGACTCGGGACGAAACTCGTAGAGGAAGCGGGAATGATTGCCCCCCACATGACGAATAGCTGCGATCGCATCTAAAACAATATCGGCACGCTCAATCTTTTTCAGGCTTTCGGGTGTCAGCGCAACGGAATATTGATAAGCAGTGCGGTGTACCTCAGTGCTGTGAATTGAGGTTTTACCCTTCTGACCACCAGTTGAACCAAAAGCAATATCACCCCAATAGGGATCGAGACTAATTGCACGACTCACTTCTAAAACTCCTCGCCGTTTTTTGGTTGCATCTTCATTTTCCGAACCTTTCTTGGCATCCATATAACCAAAGAGATCATCATCGATAAATGCCACAGGATTATAAGTTGCCCCCTTCTTGTCCTTCTCTCCCTTAAGATGATATTTATCCTCATCTGCGTCAAAAGTGCGGTTCACTTCTGCTTCACAAGTATTTTGCAAATACTCACGCAAGCCCCAGCGAATCGCCTCAGCACTTACAGTTGTATGCTGATCGTTGCCGCAGGTAATTTTTTGCAAGGTTGAAAGGGTGCTGCCGTCACCTTCGCCACGATTATTAGCGGCGATTGCAGTGGGGGTAACGACAGTAATAAATAAATGCTTAGACATGATCGAACTCCTTTGTTTTGAATACAGAAACTATTTACAAACTTTCTTCGTAGCCTTCATCATCTGCTTCAACGACAGAATCAGAATCTGGAATCTTTACTAGCTCCTCTTCAGAATTAGCATCCCCATCTTTTTTCTTGCTTTGGTAAGTAGCTATTGCTAACATGGTCAAGTCACGGGCTTTGCGCCATTCTTCACCATGAATCCAAGCATAGATTTCTCGACCTAATCCCCTAGCCGCTTTGCTACGAAATTGGCTCAAGAAATCTACAAGAGCAGTTGCAAATTCCTGTTGGGTGCTAGGGCGTTGTAAACGGTGAATCACCTTGTCTGTAACTTGTGCATAGTCCAGAGGGCGACCCTGTTTAGTTGCTTGCTTGATTTGTCCAACTAGATAAACACTAAATGCTCCTTGTACGGAGTCAAATAGAGTCTGTTCGTAAGGTTGAAGGTGTGATGTCATAGCAATTAGTCCTTTTCTTTCATATTTAATGTTGTTAGAGGGGGATTTACGAAACTCATAAAACTTGGTGTACCAAGTTTTCCCATTGACCAAATTTTCGGCAATCCAAGGCAATATTTTTGATATGTCTAACCAAGAAACACCTTTATCAGTTACTTTGACCTTGCTGGGGAATAGCGAGATCGCACTTTGGTAAACAGATAAAACTTGATGGGATGATCGAACACGGTAAACTGCCTGTTTTAGTCCAGATTGGTTGCCATCCCAAGGTTGTTTACCAAGTTGATAGACCTCGCAATATTCGACTTTTTGCAGTTGTAAGCTGTCTGCTAAAGCTTCTTCTAGTAAAAGTCTTAAACCAGCTTCACCCGCACTTGGTGAACGAAAGTCACGGTAACTACGATTACTAAGTTGACGACGACGATTAATCCAAGACTTTAAATCTTTTACTTCGGGGATTACTAGAGCATAGCGCCCATTTTGCAGAAGGTAGTAGTTACAGGCGATAGGCAAAAAAAGTAAAGCGATAAAACCACTAGGTGATTCTTCATACTCACCGTTAATATAACACTCAACTAGCCCCGGCAAGTGATGTCCTTTGATGGCAATTGAGCCATTAAACTTATTTTTGCTATTAAAAGCACCTTTAAAATCTCTTAAGTAATAGCAGTCAATCATGTCTCTGTGACTAACTAGAATCTCTGGCTGATTGTCCTCTACTTTAAAAGGAATAAGTCTTGCTGTTTTATCTAGGGTTCTCTGTTTAGAGTGCTGTAAAAAAGTCGATGTTACTCCTTGACTAAAAGTATATTTCCCTTGCCCACTCAAATTAAGTGCAGGTACATTTAACATCCCTGAGTCAATTTGGTAAGCACTCTTAATTAGCCAATCTAGTGCTTCCTTATCATCGCAATCCCAGTTCAAAGTAACTGTGTCTTCGGATATTTCCCAAGAGATAGGAGCATCATCTATTTCAAGAGTGGATAATACTAGAGCAAGCCCTGCGATACCTGCACGATGAGGTAAGAGGGTATTGGGGTCAAAAATAGACAACTCGAACTTACTCAATTCTCATCACCTCCTTTGATTAAATAAGCTCCCAATTCCGTAGAATATGCCCACTCACGACTGGGAGCTATGGGGTAGCCTTTCCTGTGTCTTTCCCATTTCTGTACTTTTTTAGTAGACAGTAATGGGATGGTGTATTTAGGTAAAACTTTGGCGGGCAATTTATCCACAATTTGTTTGTCCTGCTCTAGTAATGCCGTAACTGTATGACCTGCTTCACGACATGGTGCGGGATAAGCTTGCCATTTTTTGATTTCATTAAATAAAACCGTCTCTTTGTCAGGCTTACCTTGTTGTGGCGATCGCTCTAGCCATTCTGCTAAAGCTGCCTGAGAAACTTCATCGGTAAATGTCTCAAGCATTGCTCTGCCGCTATCTAATTCCTCTTGACTATAGGGAAAACGCACTTTGGGATCAGGGTAAAAAATAGCGTCTAATGATCGCCCGATATAGCGGCGATTAAGTCTCCCCAATCGCTGAATTAACCCAGATGGGTTAGCAATTTGTGAGACGAGTAAGGATGCAGATAAATCTAAAGACATTTCCGCAACTTGAGTAGCGATCGCAATAACCTGCTTGTTTTCCTTGAATGCCGCAATCACTGTCCGATGATGATCTACCCGATCTTGGTAGCGATAGCGACTGTGGTATAGAACGGCATTTAGTCCTCTTTGTTTAGCCTCTTTATACACAGCGATCGCTGTACTCACCTGATTGCAGACCCACAGAACTTTGCCACAAATATGTTCACCATTGGGCAAAGCATAAGTTTTCTCTAATTCTTGTGTAACACGTTCCCAATCAGGAGTGTCTGATAAACAAAAGCGATAGCGAGGTAATAACTCTATCTCTTTTGCCCCTTCAATAATTTCCATGGACTCGCCGACTGCTTTCTGAATTGCCTCTAGTTGCCAAGGTAGAAACGAGGCAGACATTAGTAAAACTGGAGCTTTGACAACTTCCAGAAATCGCAATAACCCACCAAAAAGACGATTATCGTAACAATGCACCTCGTCAAATACAAAAGCAGCTTGAGCGATCGCAGGAAAGCAATACATTGGACGGCGATTACATTGCAATAGACCTAAAACGGTATCCACAGTGCAAACACTGACTTTTGTCCCCCATGTCTTAAAAGATTCTAGTTTTGTCGCTGTATCATCTTCATCTCCCGTTGACATCAAATGCGCTAAATCCACATCGGAACGGGAATGCAGCAAAACCGAATCTACTCGATCATGCACATAGTCGATAAATCCTTCGGTACTTGTGCCAGTAGTTGGATAACAAAAAAACAATTTGCGATCTACTGCATAACGTTTTGCCCAGTTATAAGCTCCAAGAGTTTTGCCTGTACCACATCCAGCCCTAGCTAAAGTCACTCGCAATTGCGATTCCCCTAGTGCAACTTGAAATGGTCGCATTTCTTGACCATTGAGTCTTTGATTAACAACTTGCTCAACCTCTGATTCTGTAAGTTTGGTTGATATTTGTTTCTCAATCCAATCACTAATTTTCAAGTCAGTATTTGGTAAAGCTGAACCCACCGTGTCTGCTGCAATAATCAGCACTTTGACAACTGACACGAAATTAGAGTCTGTCGCTTGCCAATTAATAAAATCTTCCAGTAATAATTGACGTTTAGATTTAATCTCATTCACAGTCCATTCCTTAGATGGTTTGACCGATAGCTTTAATTGTTTGGATAAGCCTAATGCTTTGACTCCATACTTGAGCATTCCCCGAAAATATTGCGGTTCAGTATAAAGATATAAGCGATCGCTTCCCGATCCATTACGAATTTCGCCAAGTTCATCATTAGGAGACTGTGTTCTAGAATCCCAACCTAGTTTTAAATGATGTCCTCCTGCCGCCACAACTGCCGTGCGAAAATCAGCATTGGGGCATTGCTGTAGCCATTCTCGATATTCCCAAGCTAGAAGCATTGAGGCTAACTCATGGCGAATTAACTGCGGATTTTTCCTAATATCTCGCTTGCCTCTGACCACCATTTGAAAATGGTCATTGGCTTTGCCCCAATCATGCAAGTAA
>JBIPMW010000017.1:0-16242 GCA_044376455.1 Crocinitomicaceae bacterium
AATACGGAAGCTTGGCTTTTGTAGGTGGTGGTTTTAGTGGAAGTTTGCACAATATTTTGGAGCCTTTGGCTTACGGTTTGCCGGTTTTGTTTGGCCCTCAGCACCAGAAATTTCCGGAGGCCCAGCAGTTCCTTGATTTGGGTTTTGCCAGAGAAATATCGAACGCCAATGATTTGGGTGCGGCAGTCCATTATTTTATGGAGAATCAAGCGTTGTTCAAGGAAAAAATCGTGTCGCAATTAGATCAATTGCGCGTAGAGCTCCCGACAAAATTACTTGCCTAGTAAGCGCGCTCGTTGCGTTTTTCCATCCAGTTGATAAACGCACGGTTCACGACCTTGTTGCCGCCCGGAGTAGGGTAGTTGCCAGTGAAATACCAGTCACCGGTATGGCCTGGGCAGGCAATGTGTAGGTTTTCAACACTTTGATAAATGATCTCAACCTCGGCTTGCATGCCTTTAGGGGTAAGCATTTGGGCAATTTTAGCAGAGATCTCTTGGTCTGAGAACGAAGCGTAGATGTCTTTGACGACATTTTTCACTTGCTCTTTGGGAAGTTGCACTTGTTCTAGCGCTGCTTTGTACACGTTCTCAATGATGTGTTCTTGACCGCGCTCACGCAAGAGGGCAATGGCCGCTTCGAAAGCGATGAAGTCGCCCATTTTGGCCATGTCAATGCCATAGCAATCTGGGAAACGAATTTGAGGCGCAGAAGAAACCACTACAATTTTTTTAGGACCTAGGCGATCGAGGATGCGCAAAATACTTTGACGCAAGGTGGTGCCACGCACAATACTGTCATCAATCACGATGAGGTTGTCGGTGCCTCGGCGCACAGAGCCGTAGGTGATGTCATAGACGTGCGCAACGAGGTCATCGCGGGAGTCGTCTTGGGTAATAAATGTGCGCAGCTTGGCATCTTTGATGGCAATTTTTTCGATGCGCGCTCGGCGGTTGATGATTTCAGCAAATTGTTCAGTGGTAGGGTTAGCGCCCAAAGCTTCAAGTTGCTTGATTTTGTCTGTGTTGAGTGCTTCTTCGAGGCCTTTGATGAGGCCATAAAAAGAAACCTCGGCAGTATTTGGAATGAAAGAAAAAACGCTGTTGTCGTAGTCGTAGTCTACGCTTTTCAAGACATCTTGGACAATGAGGCGGCCAAGCGCTTTGCGTTCTTTGTAAATATCGGCGTCAGAACCTCTCGAGAAATAGATACGCTCAAAAGAACACTGCTTGAGTTCACGCGGCGCATTGATTTCAATTGCTTTGACCTGGCCTTTGCGCTCAATAATGAGGGCGTGCCCTGGCTGAAGTTCTTTGATTTGCTCCACTTTCAGGTTGAAGGCCGTTTGAATGACAGGGCGCTCAGAGGCCACGACGCAAATTTCGTCGTCTTCGTACCAAAAGGTGGGGCGGATTCCATTGGGGTCACGCAAGACAAAAGCAGAACCGTGCCCGAGCAAACCTGCCATGGCATAGCCGCCATCCCAGCGCTCTGAGGCTTTTTTTAAGATTTTGTCGAGTTTTATTTCGTCTTGGATGCGGGCGTAGATGTCGGTTTTGGCATAGCCCAATGATTTGTAGTGGGCGTAGAGGTCGTCATTTTCTACATCGAGAAAATGCCCGATTTTTTCCATGACGGTAACCGTATCTGACTTTTCTTTGGGGTGCTGCCCAAGCTCAACGAGCGTTCCGAAGAGTTCGTCGACATTAGTGAGGTTGAAGTTTCCGGCAACAACTAAGTTGCGGGTCATCCAGTTGCTTTGGCGTAAGAATGGGTGGCAACTTTCAATGGAATTACGGCCATAGGTGCCATAGCGCAGGTGGCCTAAAAATACTTCACCTGTAAAGCCCACATTTTGTTTCAAAAAGTTCACGTCTTTGAGCAAGGCCGGATTTTCATCGTGGATGGCCTTGAATTTGGCGTTGATTTGATCGAAGATATCTTGGGTAGGGTTTTTCTTGACTGAGCGGCTTCTGGAAATGTAGCGCTCTCCGGGTTGCATGTCTAGTTTGATGTTGGCAATTCCGGCGCCATCTTGGCCGCGGTTGTGCTGCTTTTCCATCAAAAGATGCATCTTGTTGAGGCCCCAAAGTGCTGATCCGTATTTGTCGAGGTAGTATTCTAGGGGTTTTTTGAGCCTTAAAAGGGCTATCCCACACTCGTGTTTAATCGGATCACTCATGGTCAATGAAATTTGGTATGCAAAGGTAATTCTTTATTTGTAATTTTATATTGTGAAATCAGTACTCGCCGTATTTTTGATTACCCTCCAACTCGCTTTGCAAGTGGGAGTACCTATTCACAAGCACTTCTGTGAGATGGATGGCGTTTTCACGTCCGTGGTGCTCAAAATTGACCACGAGTGTAAAGAGGAGGCACCTCAAAAAGCCTTACCGCCTTGTTGTCAGCAGGCTGCGCAAGCCAAAAGTTGTGAAACTCAGGTTTCCGAAGACGACTGCTGTTCCGATGAACTCGAAGTGGTAAAAACTACCCTTGACCAAAATCATCCGCAAGGTTTAGATTTGAAGTTACCAATAGACATTATTGCTCTTCCATTCAAGGCAATTTTTCCAAGTAAGCTGGTAGCGCTTTCTAAAAATCTAATTCCTTCACAGACTTTTTACAGACCGCCTCCGCTGTTCGAGCGAGGTAGGGATTTGCATACGCTACATCAGGTGTGGCGCATTTGATGCTGAAGCTTAGTTTTATCTAAGTATTTAGTAATCAAATGATTAAACATGAAATATATTTTTCTTATCACGGCCCTGTGGTGGGGCTTTTATGGCAACACCCAAGTTAAAGGGGTAGTGCAAGGGGTGGATTCAACGCATACCATTCCGCTCAAAAATGTCAAGATCACATTAGTCCGAGCTGGGCAAACCGTCTATTCCAACGAAGACGGAACTTTTGAAATATTACTCGGAAAACAAAGCCCAGATACTTTGTTGTTTGAGGCCAAAGGGTATCGACCTGATCGCTTGGTGGTAACCCGCGCAGATCGCTTTGCAGCGCTTCATGTAGTGCTCATTTCAGGGCAGATGGTCCGAGAAATTGTCGTGGCTTCCCAAAAAAACTCCCACGGGATTTCAAAGATGAAAACCTTACATGTCGAGGAGTTGACTAGTGCGGAATTTCGAAAAGCAGCTTGCTGTAATTTATCGGAGTCTTTCGAGACCAACGCAACTGTCGATGTCAGTATGGCAGATGCCATTTCAGGCGCCAAGAAAATTCAGTTGCTCGGGCTTGATGCGGTATACACGCAATTACAAATGGAAAATATTCCGTTTTTGCGCGGTTTAGAAAGTAGTTTTGGGCTGAATAGTATTCCTGGCACCTGGTTGGAATCCATACAAATTACCAAAGGAACGGGTTCGGTGGTCAACGGCTATGAATCCATGGCTGGCTTAGTCAATTTGGAATTTAAAAAACCTGCTGAGATGCCGAAATTGGCTTTGAATGTGTATCAAAATCGATTCGGGCGTTCAGAGATCAATGTGCATAGTGGCGCCAAACTCACTGACAAATGGCACACGGGTACGTTCTTGCATGGCGCCACCATTTATGGCCGCCCAGACCACAACCACGATGGTTTCTTGGACCAAGCCAATGGCCAATTATTTTCTTTGCTACAACGCTTTTCTTATCAAGGGAATCGCATGGAGGCTCAGCTCGGTTTACAAGCCTATGCCGATCAAAAAAACGGCGGCCAAGTCACTTACACGCGGGAAAACCCTGTTGGCTACGGCATGCAACTTGAAAGCAAGCACCTCTCCTTGTTTTCGAAGACGGGGTTTTTTGGAAAAAAACCTGGCCAAAGCCTTGGCATCATTGCCAACTTAAAATACCAAGACCTCAATGGCTTTTATGGGCTGCGTGCTTTTCAAGGAAACGAAAAACGCGCTTACTTTAACCTGATCTACGACGACATCATCGGCTCTGCCGATCACAAGATCAAAGCTGGCGCGAGCTTCCTGGGGCTCGGGATTTCACAGTACGCGGCACAAACCGATGGCTTACTTACGATCGGTGCAGCTCGCGCTGAATGGGTGCCGGGCGTATTTGCCGAGTATAACTACTCGGGCAACCGCCTCTCAGCGGTTGCAGGTGCGCGCTACGATCTGCACAACCTTGCAGGTTCGCAGTTTTCACCAAGGCTGCACCTCAAATACGCCCTCACCCCCCAACTGGATGTGCGCGCTACGGCAGGCAGGGCTTGGCGCTTGCCAAATTTTGTTGCTGACAACCTCAATTTATTGGCCTCATCCAATTATTGGTTTGCGCATCATGACCTGCAACCAGAAATATCTTGGAATGCAGGACTTTCTTTGGTACAGGGTTTCAGTTTCAAAAAGCGCAAAGGAAGCCTGAGTATTGATGCATATCACACGCGTTTTTCGCAACAATTGGTTGCTGACCGCGATACGATTTTGGGCAGTGTGGTCTTTAAAAATGTCGCAGGAGCCTCTGTTGCGACAGTCCTACAAGCCGAGTTCGCTTATGAAATTGTACGCGGCCTCGATTGGCGCCTGGCCTATAAATTTCAAGATGTGCGGTCTTTGTATGCCGGAAAACTTCAAACACAAGTTCTTTTGCCGCGTCAACGATTCTTTAGTAATATCGCATACAGCACCCGCAACAAGCGCTGGGAATACGACCTCACTTATTCGCGCTACAGCGCAGTGCGCCTACCGCATCATGGGCAAGGAAAAGCTTGGGGTTTACTCAATGCGCAAGTTACCAGAACATTCAAGGATCTTGAGTTGTATTTAGGTGGCGAAAACTTACTGAATTTCAAACAAGACCACCCCATCATGGATCCTCAAAACCCTTTCGGGGCGCAATTTGATGCAACGCAAGTTTGGGGGCCAATTATGGGATGGAATGCTTATTTTGGCTTACGTTATACCATTAAATAATTCACGATTTTTTGAAAGAAAATCAACCAAAATCAACCAAAATCAACCAAAATCAACCAAAAACAATACTTATGAAAAATCTAGTTCTTCTTTTCATGCTCGTACTCAACACGACACTTTTTGCGCAAAAACCAATTGTAATTACCATTCAGACTTCCGCAAAATGTGGCGATTGCAAACAACGCATTGAATCAACGCTCAATCAAACGAAAGGTGTCGTGTATGCCGAACTCAATTTGGAAACCAAGGCAGTAGAGGTCAAATTCAAGCCTTCTAAAATAAATCCAGCTGCTATCAAAACTGCCCTTAGGCTCATTGGTTATGATGCCGATGAAATGAAAGCTAACCCAGCAGCGCAGAAAGCACTGCCACTTTGTTGCCAGCCAGGTGGCCACTAGGCCTCAGCATACAATTAGCGCTCTAATTTATAAGAAAGCCCAATTCCGATCACGGATTTGAATTGGGTCCTAGGCCCAGTGTTTCCCCACTGGTCGGTGATTTTTATATCATCGTCGTAGATGATATTCCATTGAGCAGATGCCGAAACCAACGAATTGACTCTGAATAACAAGAGTAATTCGGCATTCACATCGATATTTTCTGGATTATTGAGGTAATTGCTAAAAAGTTCCAGCTTCGATTTCATTTCAATGTTTTTGGCAAGCGGCCTATTGTATTTCATTTTTAAATAGGCACCGTATTCTTGTCGATATCGCAAACCAGCCGGCACACCAAACGAACCTTTAGCACTGAGTGAATCGTCCAAAACAAAAGTAGATTTTAAGGCGATGGAGGAGAAGAAAATATTGAAGTTGTCGTCTTTTCTGAAGTCAGCACCCAAACCCATGTTCAGGAAGCCTGGGGCCATGAAACTTGACACGGGTATGGAATCATTGGGGTAGTTAAAACCATTGATAGATTGCGTTCGAAAACTACTCGCAAATGTCAAGAAGAATCCTTTGGAGAGTTGCATACCGAAAGTGCTTGATAGGTCAAGTCGGTCATCGGTTTTTTGAGCACCTACGCCATTGTTATCGAAATACTTGATGCCCCCAAGTGCAAAGCTGAGGTCGTTGGTCCATTTGATGTTGTCTTGGGTGTAGTAAGCTGAGGCACTCGCCGAACCAATTAGTGAAATATTGTTGCGCCCACCGGCATTCCAATTGACAAAAGAAGTTTGAGTGCCACTAAGCGAATACAATGATTTGAATTTCCAGTAGGAGAGTGAATCTTGAGCAAAAGCACAATACCCCATACCCAGATAAAACAATAAGCAAAAAATGATGTTTCTTTTATGACCAAACATTTCGATGACAAAAATAATGCGTTTTCTAACTCTGCTATTTGTGTACTTGCCAATTCTTTCAACAACGCACTTTGCACAAAGTGTTCCAGATTATTCTTTAAAGAGTGCTTGGGCTGCACTTCCAGATCAACTTCCTGCTGCTTTGAAGGCTAGAATTTCAGACACCTCATTGTATCAGTATGCCGATGTCTTTTATGTCTATCCTACTTTGAATACAGCCAAAACTGACCGGCGCTGGAATGTTCCATTAGACGATGAAGCACAGCAAAAAAAGGTCTTGGAAACTGCGCTCCCGTTTCAAGGAAGCGCTTTTGCAGAGGCAGGCCGGTTCTATGCACCGTTTTACCGTTCGGCACATTTGCGTTCATATTATGTCGATGATCCGAAAGGTAAAGAAGCATTGGAATTTGCTTATGCCGATGTGCGAGCTGCCTTTCTTTACTACATGGAGCATTACAATAACGGAAGACCAATCATCTTGGCTGGTCATAGTCAGGGAAGCACCCATTGCGGCTTGCTTTTACAGGAATTTTTTGACGGAAAACCTCTCCAAAATCAGTTGATTGCAGCTTACTTACCGGGTATCGGCATCTTGCCTTCCGAACTTCAAAACATCCCTTTACTCACCGCACCAGAACAAACGGGTGGATATGTTGCTTGGAATACATTTAAAAAACACATCGATCAAAAAGCCTACAATAAATGGTACAAGGGTAGGGCGGTTGTCAATCCAATTACTTGGACACTTGCACCAAACTCTTCAAAGGAGCAGCACAAAGGCTTTTTGTATTTTGATGGCCAAGTTTATTCACAGCTTTTCGAAGCGCATTTGATCGATGGCGCCATCTGGATCGATAGACCAAAAGGCAAGTTCTTTTGGCTCAGTGTCACCATGCGCAATTACCACATCGGCGACATCAATTTATTTTGGAAAGATATTCGCGATAATGCGAGAGCAAGGGTGCTGTCTTTTATTTCTATCAATTAAGTCATCCAATATTTGTTTTTCGAGCTCGTTCTATAAAAAGATTAAAAAATTAGTTTCCTATTAAGGAAACAATTAACTTTAAACTTTACAACTTGAAAAATCAAAAATTCACAGTAGAATTACTTTCTGATGCCATAAAGTTCATAGAGGAACAGGAAGAAAAAGCTAGAAAAAAGATTATTTACAATATGACAAAAGCACAATTTTCAAATGATCCAACGCTTTTTTAAAAATTGAATGTGCAAATTTGGGAATTCAGAACACTTTACAATAAAAACTATTACCGAATTTTTTCATTCTGGTACGAGACTAAATCTTCGTTACCTGTCGTAATATCTACGCATGGTGTAATAAAGAAAAGTAAAAAAGTTGAAAAACACGATCTTGAAAGAGCAATAAGCATTAAGAACCAATTTCTCAATCAAAAAAATTGAAACAATGAAAACAGAAAGTTTAAATTCCCTCACGAATCGAATTATAGGTAAAAAAGGCAGTGTCCAGCGCGAAGTATTTGAAAATGAACTTCGTCTTGACTTACTTGGTGAAGCAATTCGAGAAGCGCGCATACGCAGAAAACTTACTCAGGCTGAACTTGGTGCTTTGATAGGCGTTCAAAAAGCCCAAATTTCAAAAATTGAGAACAATACAACATCTGCTCGGTTTGATACTTTGATGAAAGTCTTTAACGCTTTGGACGCAAGCGTTTATTTTCGTCTTGAATTATTGCCCAATCATGCTTAAGTTTTTTGTAATTTTGCACCAAAATCGACACATTTTATGATACCTTTTGAAAGACGCCACATTGGCCCAGGAGCTCAAGAACAACAAGAAATGTTAAAAGCCATAGGTGTAGACAACATCGTGACACTCATCGACCGCACTATACCTGCTCAAATCCGCTTGAATCGCGAGCTTAATATTGCGCCAGCGCTTTCTGAGCAAGAGTACTTGAAGCATATCACTGAGCTTGGTGCCAAGAACAAAGTGAATAAGTCTTTTATTGGTTTAGGGTATCATGAAACAATTGTGCCTTCTCCAATTTTGCGCAACGTCCTTGAAAATCCAGGATGGTATACAGCCTACACACCTTACCAAGCTGAAATTGCGCAAGGTCGCCTAGAAGCATTGCTCAATTTCCAAACCATGGTTATTGAACTCACTGGCATGGACATCGCCAATGCATCACTTCTAGATGAGGCAACTGCGGCAGCAGAGGCCATGATCATGTTCTACAATTCTCGTAGCCGTGCCGATATTCAAGCTGGTCGCAATAAATTCTTTATCGATGCCAATGCTTTGCCGCAAAGCATCGATGTCATGACTGGCCGCGCCATCAACCTCGGCATTGAATTGGTCATTGGCGATGCCAGCACTTTTGAGGCGGATGCCGCATTTTTTGGGGTATTTGTTCAATATCCGAATGCCAATGGTGCCATCCACGATTGGTCTCTTGCTATTTCAAACTGGAAAGCAGCCGGAATACAAGTTGCTGTTGGCGCTGATATTTTATCTCTCGTTTTATTGAAGTCACCGGGAAGTATGGGCGCCGATGTCGTACTTGGCTCAGCCCAACGTTTCGGTGTCCCAATGGGTTACGGTGGCCCTCACGCAGCTTTCTTTGCAACCAAAGAAGATTACAAACGCAATTTGCCGGGGCGTATCATTGGCGTGTCCAAAGATGCCGACGACAACCAGGCTTTGCGCATGGCCCTTCAAACCCGCGAACAACATATCAAGCGCGATAAGGCTACTTCAAATATTTGTACTGCCCAAGCATTACTTGCCGTTATGGCTTCTATGTACGCAGTATATCATGGCCCAGACGGCGTGCGTGCCATTGCAAACTACGTTCATCATTTAGCGTGCCAAGCAGCAGCTGGCCTAAAAGCGGCAGGTGTTCAGGTTGCAGCTACCGCATTTTTCGATACCATTCACGTGACGGGTGTAGCTTGTGCTACAATCAGAGCTAAAGCCGAAGCGGCTGGTCTTAATTTCAATTATGTGTCTGATTCAGCATTAACCATATCTTTTGGTGAACCACACACTAGTGAAGATCTCGCTGCTGTTTTAGGCGTTTTTGGTGCCAGCGCTCAAACCGCAAGCACTGCTATCCCAGCCGGTTTGCAACGTACTGAGCCCGTGTTATCACATCCGGTATTCAATTCGTATCATTCGGAATCACGCATGATGCGTTACATGAAAAAACTTGAAAACAAAGACCTTTCTTTGGTGCACTCCATGATTCCATTGGGTTCTTGTACCATGAAACTCAATGCTGCCTCCGAAATGATGGCAGTCACCAACCCTCAGTTTGCCAATATGCACCCTTTTGCACCGCTTGATCAAGCGAAGGGTTATCATGAAATGTTTGCTCAGTTAGCCCAAGATCTTTGCGAATGCACTGGTTTTGCAGCAGTTTCTTTACAACCAAACTCAGGTGCACAAGGAGAATATGCTGGCCTTATGGTCATTAAAGCATACCATGAATCTCGCGGAGATTTCCAACGAAAAAAAATGATCATCCCATCATCTGCTCATGGTACCAATCCTGCATCAGCAGTAATGGCTGGTTTTGAGGTAGTTGTTACGGGTTGTGATGAAAACGGAAACATCGACATCGAAGAGCTACGCCAAGTAGCTATTGAGCTCAAAGATGTGCTTGCCGGAATCATGGTAACTTACCCTTCAACACACGGTGTATACGAAGAAGGTATCCGTGAAATCACAAGTATCATTCATGACAATGGCGGTCAGGTCTATATGGATGGCGCCAATATGAATGCACAAGTAGGTCTTACAAATCCGGGTAATATCGGTGCAGACGTTTGTCACTTGAACTTACACAAAACATTCGCGATTCCGCATGGTGGCGGTGGCCCAGGTATGGGACCAATCGGTGTAGCAGCTCACTTAGCGCCGTTTTTACCGAGCAATCCGTTGATCAAAACTGGTGGTGAACAACCAATTCATGCCATTTCAGCGGCACCTTATGGTTCAGCACTCATCTTGACCATTTCTTATGCCTACATCAAAATGTTAGGTGCAGAGGGCTTGCGTCGTTCAACCGAAATGGCCATCTTGAATGCCAACTACATCGCTGCTCGCTTGAAAGGTCATTACGATACACTTTACACAGGTGCCAACGGAACTGTGGCACACGAAATGATCCTCGATTGCCGAGATTTCAAGAAAAATGCAGACGTTGAAGTAGCAGATCTGGCGAAGCGCCTCATAGATTTTGGTTTCCATGCACCAACGGTTTCATTCCCAGTTGCCGGAACCCTCATGATTGAGCCAACAGAGTCAGAAGACAAAGAAGAACTCGATCGTTTCTGTGACGCCATGATTAAAATCCGCGAAGAAATCCGCGAAATCGAAAATGGTCACGCAGACAAAGCCAACAACTTGCTCAAAAATGCGCCGCATACGGCAGATTGTATCATCAACCGCAACTGGACTTATCCATATGCGCCGCAAGAGGCAGCTTACCCATTGCCTTATTTGCTTGAAGCCAAATATTGGGCTCCTGTTCGCCGCGTAGACAACGCATACGGTGACCGCAACCTCGTTTGTAGCTGCCCAAGCGTTGAAAGCTATGCCCACATTCAAGACTAAATGAAACTCGATATCCTTGCTTTTGGTGCCCACCCCGATGACGTAGAACTCTCTGCGGCGGGCACCTTATTGCACTATGCTGCGCAAGGAAAAACAATTGGTGTTGTAGATCTTACTGAAGGAGAGCTTGGCACCCGCGGTTCGGTTGAAACGAGATACGAAGAAGCCGAAGTTGCCGCCAAACTCATGGGATTATCAGTCCGCACCAACCTGCGTATGCCAGACGGCTTTTTCGAGCACAATCAAGTCAATTTACTGAAAATCATCGAGCAAATCCGTTTACATCAGCCCGAGATTGTTTTTGCTAACGCGCTATCAGACCGTCATCCAGATCATGGTAGAGCGGGTAAGTTAGTCGCTGAAGCTTGTTTTCTGGCGGGTTTGCGCAAAATACATACCTCGCACAACGGCGAAGCCCAAGAGCCTCATAGGCCACGCTTGGTATTGCATTACATTCAAGATTTTCAACTTGAACCTTCCATTGTTTTTGATGTTGCGCCACACCTGGATCAAAAATTACAGTGTGTCAAGGCTTACAAAACACAGTTTTTTGATCCGAAGTCTAATGAGCCCAACACACCTATTTCTGGTGAGTTATTTTTTGATTTTCTCAAAGGACGCATGCAAGAAATGGGTCGGCCTGCAGGCCTAGATTTCGCAGAGGGCTTTGTGATTAACCGACGCTTTGCTGTTCAAGATTTATTTAGCTTGCGCTAAGTCTTTTTGTAGCAATAAGCGCTGCTCTTTTAATAACCCGTTACCTTCCCTTTATCCACTGCCGGAATTCCGTTGGTCATCCAGCTCGGGGCTGCCTGATTCATGAGGTAGTGGTCAAAGAATTGGCGCATCCTGATCGATAAATCATATTTATTCGCCAATTTAGTCAGGTTGTGGTCGTCATTGTTGTAGTTGAGCATCCAGCAGGGTTTGCCTAAACGACGCATGCCATTATACAATTCCAGCCCTTGGTACCACGGAACTGCACCGTCTTGGTCATTGGCCATGATAAGCAATGGTGTTTGCACCTTTGGCAAGTGGAATAAAGGTGAATTTTCGATATACAATTCTGGTTTTTCCCAAATGGTGGCACCAATGCGGCTTTGTGTCGATTCATATTGAAACTGTCGATTCAGGCCGCTGCCCCAACGAATACCACCATAGGCAGAAACCATATTTCCAACAGGTGCTCCGGCCATTGCGGCTGCATAACGATTGGTCATAGTGATGAGCATAGCAGTTTGGTAACCACCCCAGCTTTGACCTTGTAAGCCCATTCTTTTCGGATCAATTGGGTAATTTTTCAGTAAATGATCAGTGGCACTCATGATGGCATTATAGGCACCTTTTGCAGGTTTGCCAGGTTCATACCTGATGTCTGGTACAAAAACTAAATAACCACCACTTGCATATTCCGTTGGGTTGATGATGCTTGCCGATGGTTTTGGTGCCTGATAATTGTGTAGGTTGTCTGAATTGAGTTCGTAATAGTATAACAACAGCGGGTATTTTTGAGCGGCATCATAGTTGGCGGGTTTGTATAGCAAGCCCTGTAGCATTTGCCCATCATAGGCTTTCCACGATACCAATTCAACACTCGCCCAATTGTAGTTTTTTTGTTGCGGATTGGCTACCGAAATTTGACGCCCCACATTCAATGTAGCTTCATGTAACCACAGATCGGGATAGGTTTGCACGTCCATTTTTCTAAGCAAAAAGATGTTGGCCTTTTCAGCTTTTTGAAGGCTCGAAATACGCTGTGCTACTTCCAATTGTAATTGCAGCCCGTTTTGATCGGTATAGAAATAAAGGAGTTCATTTTTGTTTGCTTTGCGTAGGCCTGTAAAGTATCCGTCCGCTAAATTGGTCCAAGCGGAGTCAGTCTGATAGGGGGTAAAGCGCAGTTCAATTTTCTCTTTAGTTGCTTGTTCTTTCGATAAGCTACTGAGGCTGCGGGTCTCTGTTTCAAATTGCCAAATGTCATACTCGGATTGGAAATAAACTGCTTTTGCGTTTTTTGCATAGCCAATAAAGCCAACTGGGCCTGCCTCCATGGGTTGTCCGTTGAGGTCCTCCTCCCAGCGAATGTCTTTGCGACTGCAATTCATGCAGGTTTCTTTTTGCTTGTCAATTTCCAACAGCAGCCATTTTTGTTCTGTAGCAAGGTAATAGCTAAAGAAGCGTCCGTCGGCAGATAGATCTCCGGTATAAGCCAGTCCTTTTCCAATCAACATTGCTTGGCCCGTTTCTAAGTTGATGCGGTAGTAGTCAGCTTTGTTGGGTGCCTTCCATTGTGATTCGATGAGGTATGGATTTGGGTTTGATGCCAATAAATAAGGAGTTGTTAGATTTTGGTCCACGCGCATTTCTAAGCTGTCAGCCCCAATTTTTTGTAGTCTTTGACTCGTCAAATGATATACGTAAAGCGTACTTTTTTTCAAGTCTTGTGTTCTGCGTAACAATTGTTGCGCTTGCAGTCGCGTGTCTTGATAATGCCAGATGTCTAAATTTACTTTTTCGCTTTCCGTTAGGGTATCTTTTTGTTCGGTCTGACGCGCAGCTACCCCGAAAAATAAATAGGTACCATCTTTACTAAAAAGCGGAGTGCGTCCGTTTGCCACTTGTTGAAATTCCCCTTTCAGCGTTTTTTCGAAATCAAGTGAATCGCCAAAATCAATAGACACTTGGGTGCCAAGATCAAAAAGTGAAAGTTTGAAATTTTTAACCTTTGTGGTGTCGGTGCTGAACAAATAAACCAGCTGACTTGACTGTTCGTTCCAGATGAGTTGTTCTGCTTGTGGTACAAAATCAAATGCCTGAATGACCTGAAGATCTTTGGTATTTAATATTAAAACTTGAACAGAATCGAGCTTAACTTTATGATGCTTAATCACTGCGACAAATTTGCCATCTGGGCTTAGTGAAAACTGAGTAATGCTATCGATATAAGGGATGTTTTTTTGACCGCTGCTGTAAAGCATGAGCCTTTGCCCGTCTGTTTTAAAAGGATTGACTGGCGCTATAATTGGTTTTTTCCAAAAACACAGCTTTTCGAGCTTTTTTGGTTCATTTTTGTTGGGCTTTGAAGGAGCCACTTCTTGAAGGAAACCTAAAACTGGAGCCTCTGCTGCTTGCTGGATGGTTTTTACTTTAGCGAAAGAAAGTAAGGTATCAGTGGTCAAGTAGCGAATAATGAGTGAGTCTTTGGGCCATTTCTTTTTATCGACTTTATTGAGTTCTAGCTTTCTCAATGAATCGAAATCGGGTACAACTTTATAGGCAATATAGCTTTCATCGGTTGCAATAAGGGCATCTTTTGCTCGAATAATAGAATCGTGTTGCTGCGTTTCTTTGAAATAAAGGTGCAGTTCCGTATTGCCTCGCAAGACAGTCTGCTCATAAGATATGATCTTGCCTTGATGCGAAAGCAGTTCTTTTTCAACGCGCTTCCAGAGGTCATAAGCATTGTGGTCTAATGCCGGGAGTTGGGCAAATAGCATCGAAAAATTTGTAATTGCAATGATGAGTAAAGCAAGGTTTTTCATGGTCATGGTTTGCGTAATGAAACTAGATATACACCCGTAAAAATAAGCAACATATACAAGATGCGCTCACCGGTAATTGTATTGGAAAAATCATCAGCCCAACCAATGTAGGCAAATAAAAAGGTGAACAAAGCTACCATAACGGGTTGGGTATAAATATAAGCGCTAGATATCGTTGCACTTACATATTTGAGCCCAAATATGGTCAGTAAATTGGTCAAGAATGTCACCCCAACAATGACATACATGATTTTGTACCAGGCTTCGATAGGAATCAAATCAAATTGTGTGGCGCTGAATTGTGTCCAAGTAGGAGGGAAGAGCAATAGTAATATAAGCCCGATGCTGAAAACATAGGTTATCACTTGGATAGGCGAGTACTTTTGTAGTAAGGGTTTGGATAAAACTAAATAAAGCGCATAACTGAGTGCATTGATCAGTAGGTAGAGGTCCCCGATGAAAGATGAACCGGGCAACTTCCCAGAACTGATGGTCAATAAAATGGCGCCAAGTGCGCCGATGGCGATACCAAAGTAACCCTGAAACTTGAGTTTTTCTTTCATCAAAATGGCCGATAACACCACCACCATCATAGGGTTGAGGGCCATGATGATCCCGGCATTAAATGCAGAAGATAAATTGAGGCCATGAAAGAAAAAGAGTTGATTGACCGCTACACCGAACAAACCTGCAGCACCAAAGCGCCAGTAGTCCTTGCGTTCGATGGGTTTGCGTTTTTGAAAACTCAGCAAAAGCCAAAACAGAAGTGTCGCGCCACAAACGCGCAATAAAATGAAAGTATTGGGGTCTAGATAGCGCGGCATTACACCTTTTGCAAGTACATGATTGGCACCATAAAGCACATTGACCAAAAGCAAGGCTAAATGAGCATTGAGAATTTGCGTACGCGACATAAGGCAAAGGTAGTTATTCCGTATCTTTGTTTCATGTACTTGTCTGCACTGCATTTAGTTAATTTTAAGAACTACACTGACCTCGATTTACAGCTCACTGCCGGGATCAACGGAATTGTAGGGCAAAACGGTGCGGGCAAAACGAATATTTTAGATGCGGTTTATTACCTGAGCATGTGTAAAAGCTATCTCAATGTCAATGACCGTCAAAATATGCGCTTTGAACAACCTTTTTTTTCAATTTCTGGCCAATGGCAGTTTCCTGAAAAAACACACGAGGTGCAAGTCGCCTATAAAGCGGGCGTCAAGAAATTAGTCAAGTGGAACAAAAAGGCCTATGACAAACTCATCGATCATATCGGCAAACTGCCCGTAGTTTTTATTTCACCCTACGATGGTGACCTCATTGCCGATGGCTCTGAATTGCGCCGCAAATGGATGGACGGCATTTTGTCTCAGCTCGATAAAAAGTACCTCGAAGAAATTCAGCGCTACGCCAAAGTCCTCGAACAGCGCCATGCCGTGTTGCGCAACATGCACGAACACCGGCTTTTTGACCCTGACGCCATCGAAATCTGGGATGCACAACTTATTCCGGCAGCCAACTATATTTACGCCAAGCGCAAAGAATTTTTAGAAGAATTTATCCCTGTCTTCAAGCGTTTTTATCAAGAAATTGGGCAGCAAGCTGAAGACGTAGACCTCAGTTACCGTTCTCAGTTGGTAGATGGCCCATACGATGAGCTTTTGACTGCTTCAGCAAAAAAAGATGCCTTTACGCAGTACACCAATGTAGGTATTCACAAAGACGACCTCATTTTTACAATCAAAGGGCATCCTGTCAAGAAATTTGGCTCACAAGGTCAGCAAAAGTCATTTGTCATTGCCCTGCGTTTGGCACAATTTGATTGGCTCAAGGCCCATAAAGGCATCAAACCCATTTTGCTACTCGACGACATCT
>JBIPMW010000111.1:0-6222 GCA_044376455.1 Crocinitomicaceae bacterium
GTACAGCAACTCAAAACAAGACCTTACGCCACCTCATTCAAATGGGAACCGATCCTTTGTTTTTGCTATTAATTCTCTGTGGCGCATTGTATTTTATCCTAGGTGATTTTCAAGCGGGATCAATTTTTTTAGGATGGACTATACTAGTTGGCTCGAGTACACTTTATCAACAGTACAGAACCCAGCATGCTTTAGCGGCTTTACAAAAATTAGCCCCAGCAAAAAGCATAGTTATCAGAAACGGGCATACCCTTCAAATTGATAGCATCAACCTCGTTCCGGGCGATATTGTATTACTTACTGAAGGCAACAGGATTGCTGCAGATGGCATTCTAGTGAGCGAAAAAATCATCAACGTGGATGAATCCATTTTAAGCGGAGAGTCTCAAGCTGTTCAAAAATCTTCAAGAGAAAATCAATTGTATAGCGGAACACTCATTTCAAAGGGCAATGGACTCATGAAGGTAACGGCTATTGGCGACCATTCAGCCATCGGGAAAATCAACCTGTTATTGAAAATTCAAGCTCCTGAATTGAGTTCACCAATAAATAATCAAATTAAAAAACTCGTCAGATATCTCTTGCTAACAGCTATTGTTGTCTGCGTAGTCATCACTTGCACTTATACCTTGCTGCGCTCCAATTTTATCACCGCATTTTTGAACGGACTAGCAGCCGCAATGGCCATACTGCCAGAAGAATTCCCTCTTGTTTTTGGGCTCTTTATCAGTCTAGGGGCTTGGCGCATGGCCAAGCAAAAAGTACTCACCAGAAACCCTGGAGTGATCGAATGGCTTGGTTCAGCAACCGTGCTTTGTACAGACAAAACAGGTACGCTCACTGAAAATAAAATGAGTGTTCATACCTTGTCCACTCCTCATTCAATATGCTCCTTTCAAACCTTTACGCCAATCAAAGAACCTGAACTCCTTTTTCTAGCTTACAGTGCCCTGATGGCTACACCCAAAAGAAGTCACGATGCGATAGAAAAAGCCCTGCGGTCACAACTTTCTTACTTGTTAACCAGCGCAAGACCTGACCTTGTAGATGAATATGAATTGAGTAGCGCATGCTTGGCTACGACACTTTGTTATTTGAATCCAAAACATGGTTTCGATGTTTACAGCAAGGGAGCGCCAGAAACTATTTTAAACCTCTGTCACTTGACCAAAAAGGAGCAAGTTCCTTATATCAGTCAAGTTGAAAAAATGGCCAAAGATGGCTTAAGGGTACTTGGTTTTGCAAAGGCGCATTGGCCCGAAAACGTGCTACCCAAAACCCAAAATGATTTCAATTTTAATTTTCTAGGGTTAATTGGTTTTGAAGACCCTCTGAGAAGAGGAGTGAAAAAATCTGTTCAAAAATGCAAAGATGCTGGAATCCGCGTCATCATGGTAACTGGCGATTATCCGCAAACAGCGAAGAGCATTGCCATTAAGGCAGGATTTGATACAGGAATTGAAGTCATTCAAGGGAATGCAGGGTATTTTGAAGTAGCGTTAAAGAAAGTTGTAGAAAATCCACAATTTTCAGTACTTGCCAGAATTAATCCTGAGCAAAAACTTCAACTTGTTTTAGGACTACAAGCAAAAGAAGAAATTGTGATCATGACTGGCGATGGCGTCAATGATGCACCGGCCTTAAAAGCGGCAAAGATTGGCATTTCAATGGGGTCTAAAGGCTGTGACGTAGCTAGAGAAGCCTCGAGTTTGATTTTACTCGATGATGATTTTTCACATATCGTTGCAGCAATCCAACTTGGTCGAAACATCTTGGATAAACTTCAAAAAGCGCTACTATACATCCTAGCCATTCATGTCCCTATCATAGGCATATCTGTTTTGCCAGCCTTTTTTTCAAGCATACCAGTTTTACTGATGCCCATGCATATTGTACTTCTTGAGCTTATCATTGATCCAATCAGTACGCTGGCTTTTGAATCCGCTAAGGCGGAAAATGACCTCATGCAAAAACCTCCCCGAGATCCTAAACAACCTTTTTTTGGCAAGCAAACTTTGTTGCAAAGTATGCTTTATGGCTTGATTATCTTTCTGAGTGTTTGCGCCACTTTGATCACTGCGCAGCTTTTAAACGAGACACCGCAAACCATTAGGGCACTTTGCTATGGCACGCTGATGTTTGCCAATTTGCTTTTGGTATTACAAGTACTCAACAGGACAAAAACAGGGTGGCAAACTTTTTTGGACTGCAAAGCTGTCATCTGGATTATCTTTTCTGTAGCTTTAATTGCCCTTTTTGCAGCTTGGTTTGTGCCTATTTTTCAAAAATTATTTTCATTTGAGTCACCCAATTTGCGAGCCATTTGCTATGCGCTAGGCTATGCGCTTCTTGGGTCCTTTATGATGCGTTTGGTGAAGGTAAGCTTGCGCCAAAAAAGAAAAGCCCCAATAAATTGAGGCTTTCTGAAAAAGGAAAGTTATTGAATTATTGTAAATCAAAGCGATCAGCCATCATGACTTTATTCCAAGCAGTAATAAAATCTTTGATGAATTTTTCCGGGGCATCTAAACTTGCATATACTTCAGCGATTGCACGCAACTCTGAATGAGAACCAAAAATCAAATCTGCACGCGTTGCTGTATAAACAACAGCGCCCGTTTTGCGATCGCGGCCTTCGAAAAGCTCTTGATTGGCATCGATTGGTTTCCATACGATATTCATATCCAATAAATTGACAAAAAAGTCATTGCTAAGGGCACCCACATTTTTAGTGAAAATACCTTTGTTAGAATCGTCATAGTTAGTACCCAAAACGCGTAGACCACCAATTAAAACAGTCATTTCAGGTGCTGTCAGATTGAGCAATTGCGCTTTGTCAACCATCAATTCTTCAGTAGACAAGGTATACTGAGTTTTCTTGTAGTTTCTAAAGGCATCAGCCATTGGTTCGAGCACGGCAAAAGAAGCGACATCTGTTTGAGCTTGTGTTGCATCCATGCGCCCTGGAACAAACGGCACGTTAGCACTCACTCCGGCATTTTTTGCCGCTTGCTCGAGCGCAGCAGCGCCACCCAAGACGATGAGATCAGCTAAAGAAACCTTTTTAGCACCATTCTTGGCATTGAAATCTTTTTGGATTTGTGTATAAACCGCTAACACTTTTGTCAATTGGGCAGGATTATTAACCGCCCAATTGCGCTGTGGCTCAAGTGCAATGCGCGCACCATTGGCGCCACCCCTTCGGTCTGAATCACGGTAAGTAGAAGCTGAAGCCCAAGCCGTTTCGACGAGCTCACCAATACTTAAGCCCGATTTTAATATTTGAGCTTTTAAATTAGCAATATCAGTTGCATCAATTACAGCATGATTCAACGCTGGAATTGGATCTTGCCAAATAAGGTCTTCTTTTGGTGCTTCAGGCCCAATATAACGTGTTTTAGGCCCCATGTCGCGGTGCGTCAGTTTGAACCAAGCTTTCGCAAAAGCTTCTTCAAAAGCTTTCGGATCGTCCATGAATTTTTTAGAAATAGGTCCGTAGATTGGGTCAAAACGAAGCGCAAGATCTGTGGTAAGCATGGTAGGCTTGTGCTTTACATTCGGATCAAAAGCATCCGGAATAAAGGCATCAGCATCTTTAGCTACCCATTGCTTGGCTCCGGCTGGGCTCGTGGTGAGCTCCCATTCGTAACCAAATAGAATTTGAAAATAGGAGTGGGTCCAGCGCGTAGGTTGTGCGGTCCAGGTAACTTCCAAGCCAGAAGTGATGGCATCTTTTCCTTTTCCTGATTTGTAGCTTGAGGTCCAGCCGAACCCTTGCTCTTCAATTGATGCAGCCTCTGGCTCTTTACCAACATGTGATGTTGGACCTGCGCCATGAGTTTTTCCGAAGGTATGTCCGCCAGCAATTAAAGCTACGGTTTCTTCATCATTCATTCCCATGCGCCCGAATGTTTCGCGGATGTCTTTGGCCGATAACAGCGGATCAGGATTTCCATTAGGACCTTCCGGATTCACGTAAATCAGACCCATCTGAACAGCCGCTAAAGGGTTTTCGAGCAGCCTGCCCTCGGCATAGCGCTGGTCATCGAGCCATTTGGTTTCTTTCCCCCAATACACATCGAGTTCTGGTTCCCAAACATCGACACGACCCGCAGAGAATCCGTAGGTTTTAAAACCCATTTCCTCGAGCGCCACATTTCCTGCCAAAACCATGAGGTCCGCCCACGAAATTTTGTTGCCGTATTTTTGTTTCACTGGCCACAACAAACGACGCGCTTTATCTAAATTTCCGTTATCAGGCCAGCTGTTTAATGGCGCAAAACGTTGCTGCCCCGCTGAAGAGCCGCCACGTCCGTCGCCCGTGCGATAAGTACCCGCACTGTGCCAAGCCATTCGGATGAATAATGGGCCATAATTGCCAAAGTCAGCTGGCCACCAATCTTGCGATTCCGTTAGTACTTTCTTGATATCAGCCTTCAACGCGTAGTAATCGAGTGTAGAAAAAGCATTTTGATAATCAAAATCCGGGCCCATCGGATTGGACAGGTCAGCATGTTGGCGTAAAATCGATAAATCAAGTTGATTTGGCCACCAGTCTCTGTTGGTTGTCCCGTTTGAATTTACCACAGGATTTACATGAGCTCCTGAAGCTGAAGCCGCAGCTGTACCTGCGCCGTGCATCACCGGACACTGTCCTGCTGTTGGTGGCGGAGGTGGTGGAGGTGGAGGTGAATTTTTCTTTCCTTTCTGTGCGGCTAGGCTCAATGCCAAGCCAAAGCTCAGGCATAAATAAACTGTTTTCATGGTGTCTTGATTAATGTTTGCTCAAAAGTAGCCCCTTCAATCCATTAATCTTATCGATAGTATTTATATACTTATAGAAAATAGTTATATGAAAATAATCAACGTAAGATTTTATAAAAAACCAAAACTGGAAAATGATCAGAAGGATAACTGCGGCCAAAAGTTGCAGTATCCACCTTGCATTCCAAAGGTATAATTCTGTCTGAGCCCAAAATATAGTCGATGCGCTTGTCGTCAGATGAAGTTGATGTAAAACCATTAAATGTGGTGGGAAAGCAGATTTCATGGTATTTTTTACCTCGCTTTCGATCAGGGATTTGAAGACAAGAAAAATCTTTGAATTGCGCCTTGATCAATTCAATTCCAGCATCAGTTTCCTCCATATTGAAATCACCTAAAAGTATAACTGGTGCATTTAGATCATTCAAATACGCTTCAACTTGAGCTAAAATTAACTCAGCAGAACGCAAGCGCGCCTCCACACCAACATGGTCAAAGTGCGTATTGAAGACCCAGATGAGTTCTTGCGGGTTATTTCTTTTTTTTAAAAGCACATAAGTACAAATCCGGTTGAGCGCTGCATCCCAACCTATTGACGGAATTTCAGGAGTAGGTGACAACCAAAAAGTACCACTGTATAAGGCCTCAAATTTAGTCGAGTCATAGAAAATAGGGGAGTACTCACCCTTGGTTTGACCATCGTCTCTTCCCACGCCAACATACTTGTAATGAGCTAAAAGTGTTTGTAAATCAAGCAACTGATTATTCAGCACCTCTTGAAAACCAATTACTTCTATCTGATTTTTCAAGACAAAGTTTGAAATGGGTACTTTTCTTTCTGACCAATTATTGGCCAAATCTGTATGGCCGTCGTAGCGAATATTGTATGTAGCTACAGAGCCAAATTGAGAAAATGCGTAAGTAGGATTGAGCAACAGAAATAAAGAAATTATAGATATGATTTTCATTTAATTTTCTTTATTCTTTGTCACCATTTCCGTAAAGCTTTTTGCTGCATTGGTAATATCGGATGGAAGAAGAACAATTGTTGTCGTGTTGTTGTCAATTCCAATTTCAGAGAGCATTTGCATGCGGCGCAATTCGACGGCAATTGGGCTATTTTCCATTTCCTTAGCTCCTTGTGTCAGTTTAATTGAAGATTCGAGTTCAGCTTCCGCCTTGACAATTCTTGCACGTTTTTCTCGAATGGCTTCAGCTTCACGTGCCATGGCGCGTTGCATCCCTTCCGGAATCTCGACGTCTTTCATCTCAACCATCTGAATTTTGACACCCCAAGGTTCGGTGGTTTGATCCACAATCTTTTGCAACGTTCCATTGATCTTTTCTCGTTCGCGGAGCACTTCATCAAGGGTGTGCTGACCAATGATGTTGCGCAGCGCCGAAACTGCAAACTGATACACAGCCAAATTGTAATTAGCCACCTTGATGATTGAATTC
>JBIPMW010000112.1:0-6197 GCA_044376455.1 Crocinitomicaceae bacterium
CGCGCCACACCATAGATAGTTTGGGCCTTGAAATCTACCTCGAGATCGAGATGTGAATGTTTGGTTCTGATTTGTTGGAGGTTGGCATAACTATGATCGTCATGTGGTAAGGTACTGAGTTTTTCAGTATTGGCTACGGGTGTCTCGGGAGAAGTGCTACAGCCCCAAACCAGTAGAAGTACAAAAAAAAGGATCCAGTTTTTCATCATTTGAATTGTAAATAACCGAATTTTTCCTGAGGACCAAAAATTCCGTAGGTATAAAGCCCTTTATTTTTTCGGTCAAAGGTGAATGCTTTTGGCACAAGCAATATATTTTCGTCTTTGCGTTGGTGTCCGATTTGTCTGGTTAGCTGCCCGGTTTTTAGGTCAATTTGAACGTAAGCACCGACATTTCTATTTTTACTCAAGCTAAAGGTTTGTACCTCGTTCATTTTTTGAATAAACTGACCACTTTCGTCATAATTGGCTTGCGTATCATTGAAAATGAAACAAATATGCTGCTCCGTGACAAAGCTCGCATAAGAGCTGTATGGACCGTTATCGTTGATGCTGTATTGTCTTTTGGGGATGCGTTGCTCCCAGAGCAATAAGCCATTTGTATCGATGCAAAAAGCAATGATGTCGTTGTAATAGTAATAGGTGTAGGTGGTACGTTGCCCTGTTTGATTATTGTAACTCACGTTTGTGTAAACATCATACTTTTCAATAGAACCCACATAACTGCCATTGGCCAGTGTAAAAATATCTCTTACCTCATAAAGAGAAAGTTGTGGTTCTTCATTTCTTCTTTCAAGCCTGCGTTCGATGCGCATTTGTTCGGAGGCGTTGTGTTCACTGAGCATGATTTCTCGACTGAACGGAATAAAACCAACGGCATTTACGGTGTCTGTATGCAGGTCTATTTGTGCATTAAAGTAGCCGTTTTGAATAAAGGTCTCACTTGAATTGCTGTAAATACCAAAAAGCGTTAGGCTCTTTGATCCCTCAGAATTCATGATGAAATTGGTGATGCGTTTGCCCTCAAGGTCAAAGGTGTAGTCTTTGATTTGCTTGCTTGAGAGTTGATAAACATGAAGGTTTTTGAAAATTTTACGGGTATTGATGGCTTGGTTTTCATTGATACCCAACTCAATGACCCCAATAAATAATTCGCCTTCATTGGTTAAGAAGAAGTCTTCGATGGAGCTCAGATTTGCTTCAAAAGGCAAGCTGTATTCGCCGCTACTCAAAAGTTCAAATTGATTGTTGTAAACCTGGTAGCCGTAGGTATCAATGCCATTTCGCCTGCCAGGTATACTGTAAAAAACACCAAAATGAGAACGATCGGGTGCTTGAATAAGGGAGAAATTGGGCAAGGGATTTGGGCTCGGGTCAATGTAACTGAGTAATTCTGTAACCTCAAGCTCATTGAATTCAGCATCAAGTTTTTTGACAAAAAGCTTCATCTCTTTGCCAACGCGGTCACCTATGAAAATATAGGTGTCGTATCCGATCAGCATCGTTTGCTGATAGTAGCCAAAGCCAGCCGGCGTAACGGGTTTTACTTTGAAATTTGCAACTGGGGTGAGTGCGTTGTATTTAGTCAATAAATACTGCCCACCGCCGAGTTGGTTGGTCGCGTGTAGCGATTTGAAATCTTGACCATCTTCGGCTAAAATTTGGATGAGCTGACCGTTTGTGCGGCTCAAAGATCCCCATTGCCAATTTGGAACCTGAGCATGTAGCAACAGATTTGGTAGGATAAGCAAAAAGAGGATCAGGAATTTCATCAATCGTGGACCATTTGAACGCCTAAATAATTGGATGGGCTGATTTGTTTGAGTTCGTCTTTGAGTGCAGCACTTACGGGGAGCTCATCGATGAAAGCGTACACACTTTCTTTGGTTACGCGTTCATTTTTACGAGTAAGGCCTTTGAGTGCTTCATAAGGTTTCTCAAAACCTTCGCGGCGCAAAATGGTTTGAATGGCTTCGGCAACTACGGCCCAATTGGCTTCGAGGTCATGGGCTAAAGCAGCTTCATTGAGTAAAAGTTTGTCAAGACCTTTCATGGTCGCCCCAAAAGCAATGACGCTGTGCGCAATCGGAACGCCAACGACACGCAAAACAGTAGAATCTGTGAGGTCACGCTGAAGGCGAGACACCGGAAGTTTGGCAGCTAAATGCTCGTAAAGTGCATTGGCCAATCCAACATTCCCCTCTGAATTTTCAAAATCGATAGGGTTGACTTTATGTGGCATAGCGGAGGAGCCAATTTCACCGGCCTTGATTTTTTGCTTGAAGTAGTCCATGGAGATGTAGGTCCACATGTCGCGGTCGAGGTCAAGGATGATGTTGTTGATGCGCTTCATGCAATCAAAAAGCGCAGCTAATTGGTCGTAGTGCTCAATTTGGGTGGTTGTTTGCGAACGCTCAAGGCCTAAGATATCATTGACAAAATGATTGCCAAATGCAACCCAGTTGGTCTGTGGATAGGCGACAAAGTGTGCGTTGAAGTTGCCCGTAGCACCTCCGAATTTAGCAGGTAATTGGATGCCTTTTAGTTGTGTTAGCTGTTTGTTAATGCGTTCAGCAAAAACCTGAATTTCTTTTCCTAAACGAGTAGGAGAGGCGGGTTGCCCGTGCGTGCGTGCCAGCATCGGGATGTTTTTCCATTCTGTGGCTAAACTTTTAAGTTTATCAATCAGACCGGTTACTTGAGGAATGTAAACTTCTTGTAACCCTTCTTTTAACGAAAGCGGAATGGCTGTGTTGTTGATGTCTTGGGAAGTCAGGCCAAAATGAATGAATTCAAGGTAGGCATCAAGACCCAGTTGTTGCATTTTTTCTTTGAGAAAATACTCAACGGCCTTGACGTCGTGGTTGGTGGTTTGTTCGGTTGTTTTGATCCAGTTGGCATCTGCGTGCGTAAAATTGGTGTAAATGGCACGCAAAGCCGCGTATTTGTCTTTTGGAAAATCTTTGAGATTTGCAATGCCACTTTCGGCTAAAGCGATGAGGTATTCTACTTCTACAAGAACACGGTAGCGAATCAGGCCGAACTCGGAAAAATAAGCTTGAAGGGCTGTTGTTTTGGATTGGTAGCGACCATCTATCGGGGAGATCGCGGTAAGGGCGTTAAATTCCATATTGTATCTAAAGCACAAAGATACAATAAGCGCAAAAAATAGAAAAATGAGATTCGCTTTTATCGTAAATTTGAGACATGAAAGTTTCAAGCGCCTTTATTCGATTTCAGTGGATTGTTTTGGTCCTGATTTTTTTGGTGGTTTTTGCCGGAAGTTTTGTCCGAATGTCGGGCAGTGGAATGGGGTGCCCCGATTGGCCAAAGTGCTTTGGAAAGTGGGTGCCGCCAACAGCACTTACTGAGTTACCTGCCAATTATCAAGAAGCCTACTTATTGAAGCGACAGAAAAAAGTCCAAAAGTTCTGTAAATTTTTAGAGCGCATTGGCTTGGATGACACAGCCCAAAAAATTTTAAATGACCCCGAGGTATACAAAGAAGAGGCTTTTAACCCCAGAAAAACCTGGACCGAATACATCAATCGTTTGGCGGGTTTTTTGGCTGGCAACGCCATGCTACTGAGTTTCTTTTGGTTGCTTTTATTCTATCGCAAGCGCCGTTGGTTGCTGCTTGCGGGTCTTAATTTGTTTTTGATGGCCATAGAGGCATGGTTTGGTTCCATAGTAGTTGCTACCAATTTAGTTCCCTGGACCATCACTGTCCATCTTTTCTTGGCCTTAGTGATCATCGCGCTGCAACTTTATTTAGTGTATCAAATCCAAAATAAAGAAGTAGTTAAGCTTCCTCAAGAAAATAAGTTTAAGTGGCTTACTTGGCTCATTTTGCTCATTACCTTCTACCAAATGTTTCTGGGTACGCAAGTCAGGGAAGCTATTGATGCACTTGTCAAGCAAGGCTACTCCAGAGCACAATGGATTGAAGCACTCGGGATGCCTTTTTTCATCCACAGAAGTTTCAGTTGGTTGGTTTTGATCTTACTATCTTATTTGTTTTGGCAAAACCGCAAAAAGTGGCATTACGCACGTATCACTGTAGCTTTTTATCTCTTAACTGCTGAGCTCATCACAGGTGTAGCCTTGGCCTATGCAGACATGCCAGGTTTGGTTCAGACGGCACATTTGGTCTTTGCAAGTATTTTACTTGCTGTCTTACTACTGATGAAATACGATCAGTTGGCCCAAAAGAATCGTTGAACATAACCTCCAATCTGAATGAAGTAGGTGCCAGTAGGGAGTTCGGTAAGGTCGAAAGAAAGCGTTTCTTGGCTGCATTTTTGGCTGAACATTTGCTTTCCTTGTAAATCTAAGATGTGCACATGCTCTTCACTCATAGGCTGTTGTAGTGTGACAAACAGTTGTTTATTGTCAAAATTGATTCCAAATTCAAAAGGAAATTTTGGTGCAAGGCTCGCATTGCTAAGATAGGCATAACGCCAAGTTTCTTTCAGACGTTCGTTGCCAGCAATACCTGTACTCAGGTAAAAATACCCCATGCTGGTATACGCAATACATCCTTTTCGTGGGCTCGCGGTAAAAGGCGTGAGCGTATCGATTTGAAGGCTATTTAAATTGATTTGAACCAAATCAGTTTGTGTTTGGTCATTTGGGTCAACCCCACCATATACAAAAAGCAAGGAGTCTTGCTGCGCCATACTTTGATACATTTTTTCTCCAACTGCAAAACCCGAAAAGGTTGTCCAAGTGTCTGTGCTTGGTTCATAGAACCAAGTTTGGGTATTCCAACCAGTTTGATTGGCGTCATCAGTCCGGCCGCCAAAAAGGTAGCCTAAATTGTTGAATGTGGTAGCAAGGCCTCTCCAACAACCGTTGAAAGGGAGATTATTGAGTTGTTCCCACGCATTGGTAATGAAATGAAAGCACCAAACCTCGTTTAATATGCCGCTGTTGTTGCGTCCACCAATGAGGTAAAAATCTGAACCAATTATGAAATGTTGACAACCAGCCCTACCTGCTGCAGGTAAATCAGGCATGGATGTCCAGGTGTTAGCCGTTGGTGAGTACTTTAAAAAAGTATTGAAATAATTCCCTAGGCAATTCTCGCCACCTACAACAAAACCGTTTCCGCCGTAACTGAAGGCATTAGTGTATTGCCGTTCTTGCCACAATGGTAATGCGGCTATGGCCGTCCAATTACTCGATAACGGGTCAAATGCATAGAAATCGCCCTTGCAAGAAAAGTCTGTCCCCCGCCCTGTCCCAACATAATGAATCCCGTTGATGGTAAACTGCGCGCCGTCGTCACGGCCCCCGCCTGGATAATCGCTTATTTGCTGCCAATTTTGCGCAACCAAATGGAAATCAAGGCCTAAAAATGCCAAGCTTAAAAAAAGAAATCGCATGGCTGCAAAACGCAATTATTGGCTTTTTAGTGTGGAGGGTTCAAAACGATGGGGTGCCAGTGAATATTCGCTGGGATGCGCGGTGACAGATTTTCCAATGATAGCCTAGCTGAATGTTAAATTGCTCACCAGTGCTCAGGAGGTTTCTTTGCCAGTTTGAACTGAGTAAAAGTTGCTGATTGTCGGCCACCATATAACCTGCACCAACAATGTAACTGCGCATGGATCCGCCAATCAGTAAGGTCAAACGTTTGTATCCATATTCTAAATTCCCATTCAAATTCTGAAAACCATTCAGTTTTTCATAATAAAGCGTGGTGGTGAGTTTTTGAACACTATCTAACTCAAATCTGTTTGTTGCGGCTATTTGAAAGCCAAATTCCCCATAGCTATTGTAAAAGCTCCAGTCTTTATAATTTAATTGCAGCCCAACGGTGGGAGAATATCTCAAATTCGAAAAACCAAATTCGGCAAGGTGTGAAATATTTTGGTTGAGCCCGGCACCCACTCTTAAGTTGATGTCGCGGTTGATTGCAAAATCTCGACTTAGGTTAAATCCATAACTGAAAGTGTTTTGACCCAGTGCACCAACATGAAAATTATTGACACCCATTTTCCACTTGCCCAGCCCTAATTGATACCTCAAGAAATTTTGACTCAGTACAAAATCAGCTCCAGTGCTGAAATATATGCCAGTATTAGCCTTCAAATCAGAGCTTAAATAGCCTTTGCCATTTACTGACAGATCTGAGTGATAAGCTGGATTGTTTAAAGATAGGGTGGTGCTGAGCTCATTGAATACCTGAGCATT
>JBIPMW010000410.1:0-6163 GCA_044376455.1 Crocinitomicaceae bacterium
TTGAGGAGAAAGTCCAATTTCTAACACCTCCATTTGATACATTAAAGTTCCATGTTGGGGAGTCACTTGTCCCCGAAAACGGGCTGCTTGGGTTTGATTAGGAATCACCTGAAAACGAGCATCTTTCCTGTGAGTTTGTAACCCTAACCATAAACAATAAAATTGCACCAGTTGGATACTTCCTTCAATCATTAAATTCCCCGGTAAAGTGGGGTCATTTTTAAAATGACAAGAATAATACCAGTCCTCAGGAGTGATCTGTTTTGCTCCCACTGCTAACCCTAGTCCAGCTATTCCTCCTTGAGGATTTACCATCATCACTTTCTCTAACATTAAGAGTTTTTCTGGGGGTAATCTGAGGGAAGAATTTAAGCCATTTTGTTGATAGTTTTTCCCTAAACAAGCCTCAATATTGCCTTGACTTAGATTAAGAAGTTCTTCTTTTTTAAAGAATGACTTAGAACAAGTTAAAAGAGGAGTAAACTGTTGTCTTTTAATCAAGTTTCTTTCTTTTTCTTCAGCCTCTTTTAGCACAATTCCCTGTCCTTTTTCTAATTCTTCATCAGAAAAGAGTCCAGCACAACCGTCATGAAGTTTCATCCAAACTTGATCCCCAATTAACACCTCTCCTTGGAAGAAAATTAATAAGCTATCATCAGTTTTAACCGAAGAGGTGATCTTAACTCGACACCGTAACAACTTAACATTTTCAGGTTGTTCAAATAAGAAGGTTGCAGATAAATCTAATAAACGGAAAGAGCGTTTTCCTTGATTTTCAAAATCTGTCCCGATATAACTTAATAGCATCAGGAGTCCGTGGCCGGCTTCTTTACAAATTCCTACCGTTAATTGACCATCTACTGCATACCAAGCATCTTCTGGTACATCATATTCTGTTTCGATGAAACCTGATTTATAATCACCTAATTTTCCTTCTAATTGAGTCACCCGACTGACGAACAAAAAGGGAGGAGACGGCATTCTGACTCGTTGGGTATAATGATCAATGGGTTCATATTCTTGACCAAAAACCTTAGAGACTTTACCTTCAATAAATTCGAGAATCTCAGGTTGATCAAATAAACAAGGTCTAACGGTTTTAGGATGAGAAGAAATAACGCTTGTTCTTAAATGATCAACTGTAGAAATGGTTGGAACTTGGGAAAGAAGTTGAGTAGAAGAAGCGACTAAAGCAGCGACTTTTTGAGAAGCAGTATTTTCTCGAATAATTGAATTTTGTTGCTCAGTTTGGGGTTCAATATTAGCTTTGGGTGCTGTGGTTAACACTGTCTTAAAAATCGCCTCTAAGGTTTCTGCTTCATCTGTTAAATAAAGAGGGGATAAGTCTAGTTCTACCCCATGACTGACTAATTGTGCTAACATCTTAATAATGGTCGCTAAATCATCAGCACCTCGACGATTAATACACAATGCAAGATGCTCTTTTTGACCAAGAGTTTCCGATATCCAACGAGAACAACTTCCTCCTGATCCTAATTCTAGAAAAATTTTTACCCCGTCTTGATAAGTGCGTTCAATTAAGCGAGGAAAATCTAACATTTGACACATTCCTTGACTTAAATGCTCACCAATTTTCTCTTGTTCTAAGGCCAGAGAATCATAATGAGAAGAGGAATAAAAAATAGTATCAGGTGGTGTTCCTATTGTCACCGTATTTAGCTTAAGAAACTCATTGTATTCTGATTGCATAACTTCACAATGTAAAACCATATCAGAAGGCGAACGAAACCGATCACATTGTAATTTTTCAATCACCCGTAAACAACCTTGAGAATCTCCTGCGATCGCAACTTCTTGAGGGGTATTAATATGGGTTAAATAAACCTTACTTTCTGTTTTTAGACATTCCTGAACTGCTTCAGCTGTAGCCATTAAAACATAACTACTCCATGAATTTTCATCTATCGGTTGACCCCAAGATTCTGCAACGGCTTGTTTAGCTCCCATTAAACGGGTTTTAAATAGGGGAGAAGAATGAACAAATTGACTTCCTTGATCCGCATTTGGCCACACTCCTAATGAATACATCATGGTACTTTCTCCCATGCTATAACCGAAGGCAGCATCAGGTTTAATCTTGAAATATTTCTGCATAATTTCGGTGAATAAAACCGCAAAACCCGTTCCCGTTTCTAAGAGAGATAAAGGGTTAGCAATGAATTGAGTTTCTAGGGTTTCTAAGTCTTGTTTAGAAAGGGGAGATTGACGGCGAGGATAAAGAGAGTTTGCTTGAAAAAAGGTAGCAGGATCACTAATTAAACTCTCTGCTCTCTCCCATAATTTAGGGAATAATTGAAAAAGATTTCTTCCCATTCCTAAATAGGAGTTAAACGCACCAGGATAAACAAAAGCGACTTTACCCACTTTTCCTAACCGTTTAGGGGTAAAATAACTTCCTTGGGGACTTTTCCACGGCTTTCCTGTATGAAAGGCTTTATCAATTCCTTTTTTAGCCTGTTTAATTTCCTTTTGCAAAGCTTCTTTGTTATTCCCAACAATTGCTACAACATAAGGAGATTGAGAATTCTGTTGAAACTGAATAAAATTCTCTTTGGCAAGATGGGGTAAGGAGAAACTGTTTTCAATACTATGGGTTAAGTTATCAAGCTGACTTTGTAAAGATGAACTATCATTTCCAGCGAGGGGAAATAGATAAAATGGTGCATAGGGTAAATAGCCATTATTGGGTGTACTTTGAGGAGTTGCTTCCGATAAAATTAAATGACTATAAGTATTATTTTGATTGACTAAATTAAGCGCAGCATAGCGTTTTTCTTGTCCTTTTTCAAGAAACCAAGGAAGTGATACATCAGGTAGATAAAAAGAACTATTTTGCCATTCTTGAGTAAGATTAGAAGTTAACAGTTGAGCGGAAGCAGGAAGATAACGATTTTTTAAGCAAAGTGCTGTTTTAATTAAGCTAATTAAATCTTCAGTTATCCCTAAGTTATTATTATTCTCTTGGACTGTTCCAACTGCACAAGTTAGGTTATTATGATTAGCATAATAAGCTTCTAATAACCCTTGATCTATCTCTCTTGAGGAAACAGCTAAATAACCAATATTTGAGGGGTGAATCTTAGCATTTTTAAATGCTTGCTGACAACTTTGTTTAATCGCAACTGATGGAGAAGATAAGGGGTTAACTATTTTACTAAAGCTATCAATAATCCCGTAAAAAAGCGTATTATTATTGTTGGGGATTGTTTCATAATCTTTGAGGATTAAAGCTCCGCCAATAATAGACTCACAATTCCTATTAAGCGCACTAATAATAACTGTATCAACTTCTTTGGCGGTTAAGAGAATTTGGGCTAATTCGAGAGACTTTAATAAAGAATCAGATCCTTGGGTTAATTGAAAGGGAACAATGGAACAATTCCATAATCTTTCCAATTGATAACTAATATTTTTAAGCTCAGTTTCTTGATTGTTGCTAATATTATTAGCAGTAATTAAAGCGACTTTTTTTCCTATCTTACAAGTACAATCTTTTAACCCTTGATCAGACATCTTTGATAAGATAGACCAAGAATGATCACTAATCGGTTTGTTAGAATAATCAAGGGAGTTTCCTTGATAAATTAAAGCTGATAGTTGTTGACTGGTTAACAGTTGATTAAAGAAGCCACTTAGTCCAGCGATCGCTAATTTGGAAGGTTTCATAATATCTCCTGTGAAAATGTAAATAGGGTATCAATTGAGAAAAAATTACAAGCAAACAGTATTCGATGAATTCACCGTATTGTTAAGAAACAAAACATTAAGACAAGAACTCAAAGTAACCTCCATATTATTTGCTTCTAAATAAATTTTCCCTTGAGAATTATAAGCAAGTGCATTAGCAATTACCTTAGTATCACTATGTTCATTAATGGATAATTTGATCCAAAATTCTTGATTAAAAGGGAGGGAACTAAACTGCTCAAGCTCATTTAGTTTTAGGGGTAAACTACCAGAATTGTAGTGTTTTCTGACCCAAACTAAAAGACATTGAAACAAGAGATCAGCCGTATAAGAATTAAAGGATTGAACACTAAACTGTCCTTGATCTTGTGCAGAAATTCGAGGTAAGTAACAGTTAAAAACAAGTTCGTTTTTATTAATTTCTAAGATTTTCTTAATTCCTTGAAATCTGGGCTGATGAAAAAGAACTCCTGCTTGATAGGGTTGTAAATTAAGGAAAGATTCCGTAACAGTCTGAATACTTTCCTCAAGTTTTCTCTCAGCTATTACTTGTTTAGTAATATTAATAATCCCCCGATAATGATAAAGGGGAATTCCTTTAGCGGTTTCACTCCAAATTAAGGCTTCAAATTTAATTTCATCTTCTGTTTTATCAACTTCAGTCAGATCCAAACAATACAAATTAGCTAAACTTTTATCAAAGACAACTCCTTTAAGCACCTGATAGTTATGACAACTTAAAAAACGATATCCTTGATAAAGTTGTTCGCAACTATTAGTGATCCATGCTAAGGCACACATCGCGGGTAAAACTGCATTTCCCCCGATGACATGATCATAAACGAAAGGGTTTCCTCGTAACGTCAACCGACGATATAAACGGTAACTATGCTTTTGCGGTGTAACCAGTTTAGGAGAAGGAGAAATAGGGTTACTCATCACAATAATTTGAGGGGTTTTAGCTTGAGTTTGGGTTAATTCTTCTGCTAACATTTGCGCCCCTGTTTGTTGAGGAATAACCTTAATATTTTGCTGCTCAAACAACTGTTTAAGCTGTGGTGTCACCATTCCCCCATCCCAAGGACCCCACCCAATAGAAACCACATGACATTTAGGATATTTTTGTTGAAGTAAATAAGCATACTTGTTCAAAATTTCGTTAGCTAAAGAATAGTCAGATTGACCGATATTGCCATAAAATGAAACAAAAGAAGAAAATAAGGCAATAAATTTTAATCGGTTAACTTCTAGGGAACCTAATAAACTATTTAACCCATCAATTTTGACACTATAAACCTTATCGAAATCCTGTTCAGTTTTGTTTTCAATTAATTTATCTGCTAACGTTCCCGCACCATGAATAATGCCCGTAATCTCTCCCCAACGTTGAATAATCGGTCTTAAAGTTGCTTTTACTTGCTGTGAATCGGTAACATTAACACTGCAATACTCGGCTTTTCCTCCTACTTTTTCAATCTCTGATAAGGTTTGCTTAATTTCCCGACTTTGACAGAGTTGTTGATACAGTGCTTGAACTTTTTTCGGAGTTGGTTTTTCATTTTGAGTTGCTAAATGTTGCATAATTTGCCTCTTTAACTCAGATTCATCTTGACAAGAAAGACTCCATTCAGGTTCAGGATCTAAAATTTGCGAACGACCTAATAAAATAAATTTACAATGATATTGTTGCGCCAAATAGATAACGCATTGAGCCGTAATTCCTCGGCCACCACCACTGACAATAACCACCGAAGATGAATTAAGTTGAGTATCATTAATCATGGGGAACATACCGTGTTAGTTGATAATTGATAGTTGATAGTTGATATTTAATAGTTAGTATATATTAGCTAAAAATCAGAATTTATACCGTAATTTATTTGAATAAATATAATTCTGTAGGGGCGCAATGCTCGCGCCCAGCTAATTTTATTCTAACTATTAACTTTTCCCTAATTACTGCTCAAAGAAGCTAATTCACAAGTCAAAGTCATTCGACCTTTTGGGGTATAACCCACCTCTTGAATTAAGCTATTAGGATCATGCAATTCAGCTAAAACAATTTGAGCCGTTGTCATTTCATCTAAGTCGGGACTAATATCTAGAGCGCGACAGAAGACCGATTCCCACTCTAGATTTAAGGTTTTCGTTAAGCCAAATAAACCGCCACTAATAGGGCTAAATTCTCGTTTTCCACTGAGACCAAATTCTCCATCTAAACGGGTTAAGCTGAGAAAACAACTGCGTCCTTGACTGGCCGCTTGCGTCAGAGAAGATTTAAGATGTTTGGCTAGTAAAAACACTTGTTTAACAATCGCTTGATCGGTGTTAATTGAAGTCTCTTGATCTTGATTAAACCCCTGAGAGAGAGGATGTAAATGAATAAATGTGCCGATCAGTCCACAAGTTTTAAATATATCTCCCAATTGTGCTTGTAAATGTTCTTCACTTAAAT
>JBIPMW010000114.1:0-6159 GCA_044376455.1 Crocinitomicaceae bacterium
TAATTCAAGAAGGTCAAACCTTCATCTTCTTGACCGTTACAATAGTTATCAATGCCATCACAAATTTCAGTAGCAGCAGGATTAATGGCATTATTGTTGTCATCGCAGTCGCCACCGATTGCGATTAAATTAACCGGTGCTTGACAAAATAATGCACCCGTTGCTTCATCTCCGTAGCCATCTTGATCGATGTCAACATAGTACATAGTTGGAGCTGTAATCGTTGCATCGTTGTCGTTGCAATCACCATCTGTAGGCACAAAACCTGCAGGCTGCGTACATGAAGTCTGTGAAACAGCAGTATTACCGATTTGGTCATTGTCTAAATCTTGGTACCAAATAGTATTTGGATTCACTAATGCATCAGCATCATTACAATCTGTGTTATTGGCAACATAACCAGCCGGAGGATTACATACTAGCGTATCCATTGAGGCATTTCCAAAACCATCGCCATCTTGGTCTGCATAATACAACTGCGGCGTGATACTAATTTGATTACCCCATACAGAAACGTTGTCCATGCGTAAAGTCGAGGTTGAATTGGCCTGATTGGTGACATAAAATCTAAATGTCACTGTAGCTAAATTAGAAAAAGCGATTGGTAAGATAATCGTATCATTATAGTATTGATTTGCATTCACAGAAGAGCCGAGAGTATCAATATCTGTTGCGAAATTATCAAGGCTGGAACGCAAGTGAATCGTTGGGGTACCACCTGTTCCGCTTGTTCGATGATTCAATGCTAATTTCGACAAAGTAAGGTAGGTACAATTGGCCCCACTAACAGTAAATTCATTATATTGTGCTAAATCGACTGAACTTGTTTGATTCCATCCACTACGGTTAAAATATCCAGCACCACTGGCGCAAGTCGTTCCTTGGGATATAAAATCTGAAAAGGTCCAGTTTGAACTTAAATTTGTGGCTGCGACATCTTGAGTAGCACATCCAGTTGTGCCTGAAAATTGATAAATACCTATTTGCAGCGGTGCATCCAAACCACTACAATCTTCATCAATTCCATTACCTGGGATATCTGAGGCTCCTGGATAAATCAAATTGTTATTATCGTCGCAGTCACTACTATTCGTCACATAACCTTGAATTACTGAACAAACTGTCTGAGATACAGCAGCATTTCCAAATCCATCGTTGTCTAAATCTTGATAAACACTGAAAGGGCTTATAATTGTTAAATTGATGGTGATAGTGCTGTCACAACCTGCTGCATTCTGAATAACTTGAGTAAAGGTTCCGGAAACGTTATAGGTTTGATTATTCAAAATAAACGGACTACAATCAGTAAAATTCAAAATAGAGGCACTTGAACTATTGATCGTAAGTTGTAGGTTAATGATTGAGTCACAGCCTACAGAATTTGCATTTGGTAGCGTTTGAACATAAGTTCCAGATAAGGTATAAACCTGATTATTCAGCGTATAACTTCCGCATCCCGTAGCGTTAAGAAAGTTATAAGTAATACAAGGAGGTGCATCTGTTCCGCTACAATCTTCATCTATACCATTGGCCGGAATATCAATAGCAACTGGATTTATTGCATTGTTATTGTCATTACAATCCGTATTATTTGTAACATAACCACCTATTGGAGTACAGCTCGATTGCGTGACGCCAGCATTCCCATATCCATCATTATCTAAATCTTGATAATAAGCTATTGGAGTTTGTATCGTTAAATTTAAAGAGATTGTACTGTCACAACCTGCTACATTCTGTACGACTTGAGTGTAGGTTCCCGACGTACTGTATGTTTGATTATTGTAATTGTAAGGACCACAATTCGTAACGTTTAAAGTAGACGCACTTGCATTATTAATGGTCAAATTCAAAGTAATGATTGAGTCACAACCTGCTACATTTGCATTTGTTAAGGTTTGTAGATACGTTCCTGTATTGGTATACGTTTGGTTGTTTAAAGTGTAGGAGCCACAAGCTGTGGCAGTAATGCTGCTATATGAAATGCAAGGGGCTGTAGCACCCGGCGTTACCGAAGCCCAAGTGCTCCCAACACGAATTTCATCAATTTCTACAAAAGGTGCAGGCACACTTGTAGCAGGCTGTCTAAGCATAATTCTTCCTATTCCAGCAGCTGATAAATCTGATCCACCTATTGCAGTTGCGGTTGGTGTTGGCTCAGAACCACCAAACTGAATTGGATTAAGCCAAAATGATGAAATGTCATTTGCTGTTCCTGAGATAATTTCATAGGAATACACAATAAAATAGGACACCCCAGGATCTAGATCAGTACCCAGATAAGTAACAGTAGAATTACTTCGATTAGATATGCCAATATTGAATTTTCCTGCTATAGTACTAGTCTTCAACCATATACTAGCTCCAAAAGCTGAGTTGGAATTAGCTTCGAGAAGTGTAAGGACATATGTTCCTGTACTATTCATTGATCCTAAAGAGGATATGTTTAGGATACATGAAGCGTAAACTTCGCCTGTAGTTTGAGGTGTGAAGATCCGATAATTATCTACGCCCGCACCATCAAATGCAATCTTTTCACCTTGAGAATTCGCTAAACCAGGATAAGAAAGGCTGTTGGGCACTACATAGATTGAATCGCCTGTATTAACATTTTTCCATACCGCATTCGATTGAAGAAATAAACCATTCGAACTACTTGGTGCGTATGAAAATGGTTCATATAATAGAGATTGAGCGAAAACATTGACACTCAGAATTGTAAGTATAAAAAGTAGACCTTTTTTCATAGATAGATTTTTGATGAAGTAAATTTACAACTTTGTCCGTTAATATGCGGTAACATGAGTTGAAGATGGTATTAAAAAGGGTGAAGTTGCCTCCACCCTTTTCCATTAAATGACCTGAAAAATTTATTCAGCAACAGGTTGTTCTGGCGCAGGACGCTCAGGACGCGGCAACAACACTTTACGAGATAATTTCCATTTTTTCGTTTTAGGATCTTTCCCGATAACTTTGAATGTCAAGACTTCGCCTTCTTTGACGACATCTTCCATTTTTGCTGTTTTTTCCCAAGCAAATTCAGAGATGTGGATCAGGCCATCTGTGCCTGGTACGATTTCAACGAAACAACCAAATTCTTTCACAGACTTCACTTTACCTTCGTAAGTGGCACCATCCTCAACTTGAGGCGGGAAAGCAATTTGACGAATGAGACGGATTGCTTCAGCCATGTCATCACCGTTGTTAGAAAGAATTTGAACACGACCTTCACCTGTTGGTAATTCTTCAATGGTAATGGTTGTTTTGGTTTCTTTCTGAAGACCTTGGATGATTTTTCCTCCAGGTCCGATGATCGCGCCAATCATTTCATTAGGAACGTTAAACGCTTCAAGACGTGGTGTTTGCGGCTTCATTTCGGTATTAGGCGTAGCAATAGTCTCAGTGATTTTACCAAGAATGTGCAAACGTCCAGCACGTGCTTGCTCAAGAGCTTGCATCAAGATTTCGTATGGCAAACCATCTACTTTGATATCCATTTGACAAGCTGTAATTCCTTTTGCAGTACCTGTAACTTTGAAGTCCATGTCACCTAAGTGGTCTTCGTCACCGAGGATATCAGACAACACGGCAAATTTACCTTCATCAGCTACCAAGCCCATTGCAATACCAGAAACTGGCGCTTTGATTGGCACACCACCGTCCATCAATGCGAGGGTTCCGGCACAAACAGTTGCCATTGAAGACGAACCGTTTGACTCAAGGATATCAGAAACCAAACGAACCGCATAAGCGTAATCGTCTGGCATCACTGGCTTGAGCGCGCGCAATGCCAGGTTTCCGTGTCCGATCTCACGACGTGAAGTTCCGCGCAAAGGCTTCGCTTCACCAGTGGAGAATGGAGGGAAGTTATAGTGTAATAAGAATTTTTCAGTTCCTTGGAAGGTCGCACCATCGATGAGTTGCTCATCCATTTTACCACCTAAAGTTAAGGTCGTTAAAGATTGCGTTTCACCTCTTGTAAATACCGCAGAACCATGCACCATTGGAAGGTAATCTACCTCTGCCCAAATCGGACGGATTTCGTCGAAGTTACGGCCGTCAAGACGCTTGCGCTCGTTGAGCATCACCCAACGCACCGCTTTTTTCTTCACTTCAGAGAAGTACGGAGAAATAAACTTGCCTTGTGTCTCGAGTTCTTCTTCCGTAAAGGCAGCTTTCACTTCTGCTTTGATGGCATCGAACAACTCAGTGCGTTTTGCTTTGTTGGCTAAGCCCATGCGCGCTACATCTTTACACTTGTCCATTGCCAATTCGTATACGCGTGCACGTACAGCCTCGTCGTGTGACTCATGTGAATACTCGCGTTTTGGATTAGCTGTTGGGATTTCTGCAGCAAGCTCTAATTGGAATTGACACTGTTCTTTGATTGCTGTATGAGCCAATTTGATCACTTCAACCAATTCTGCTTCAGAAATTTCTTGCATTTCACCTTCAACCATGTTGATGTCTTTGGCTGTACCAGCAATGATACAATCGATATCGGATTGTGCCATTTGAGCCATTGTTGGGTTGATGATGAATTCACCGTTGATGCGACCAACGCGTACTTCAGACATTGGGCCATTAAATGGAATGTTTGAAACAGCGATAGCTGCAGAAGCTGCAAAACCACAAAGGGCATCTGGATTATTGACACCATCGTATGACAGCAATTGGATCATTAACTGAACTTCTGCATGGTAATCGTCTGGGAAGAGCGGACGCAAAGCACGGTCAACCAAACGCATGACTAAAATTTCAGTTTCAGAAGGGCGTGCCTCACGACGGAAGAATCCGCCCGGGAAACGACCAGCTGCTGCATATTTTTCGCGGTAATCTACAGTAAGCGGAAGGAAATCTACACCTTCTTTTGCTTCTGGCGCTGCAACAACAGTTGCAAGCAACATGGTGTCGCCCATGCGCACCACTACAGACCCATCGGCCTGCTTTGCCAATTTGCCGGTTTCAACAGAAATTTCTTTCCCGCCGGTCATAATGGACTTTCTTGTTCCTATATTCATCTTTCTTTATTTACAAATTTTTAAACAAAGAGGGGGCTTTCGATGTAATCGAAGCCCCCTCTCCCATAAATTGAACTGTGCTGATAAAAAGATTAGCGACGAAGCCCTAATTCTTTGATCAATGCACGGTATTTCTCGATATCTTTTGCCTTCAGGTAATCTAAAAGGCTACGACGCTTACCAACTAAAAGTTGAAGTGCGCGCTGTGTACCGTAATCTTTGCGGTTCTTCTTTAGGTGCTCAGTCAAGTGGCTGATACGAAAAGTGAACAATGCGATTTGGCCTTCTGTTGAACCAGTGTTGGCTTCAGAACCGCCGTGTTTTGCGAAGATTTCTTTCTTCTTTGCTGAATCTAAATACATGCTAATATTTTTGTAAATGATTATTATGTAGACTGATCACCTTGATCAATACGGCTGCAAAGATACAGGAATCTTTCTGAATCACAATAGAATCCAAAATTAAACTTAACTTTGAGGCGTTCTTTGGTGTTTGCTTGTCAAACTTAATAAGGAATCCGGTGTAAATCCGGAGCTGTATCTGCAGCTGTAAGTGTCTATAATGCAATTCACGGCGTCACTGAGTAATCGGGAAGACGAATTGAAATGGACACGAGCCAGAAGACTTGCCTTTGAACAGCGTGAAGACTTCAGATTAAAGTCGGTATCGCCGGGCGCTTTTGAATATAAGCGTCTTGCTACACCACTTTTTTCAATGTCATTGTTTAATTTTTTATTTTTTAACAAACATGAAAAAAGGATTATTTTTTTTAGGCTTAATAGCCAGCTTTCAACTTCAGGCACAAAACTATGTGCACCAAGTATTAGTAGTTAACGAAGGTTATTTTGACTACCAAACCAATCAAATTTTAACACCTGTAACAATAGGAAGTTACAACCCAAGCACACAGCAATATGCGGTTGTCGACACCCTAGAGAACATGCGCTTCGCCTCTGACCTTGTCATCGACGGAAACTTCTTTTATGTTGCGGCGGATAGCAAAATTTTCAAATTTGACCTGAACTCACACCAAGAATTGGCAAGCGTAAATTGCCCTGGCGTCAGAAATTTAGCTATTTCAAATAATCACCTTGTGGCTACAAGAGGGGAATACCTCCAAACCTACAATTCTTATTTG
>JBIPMW010000116.1:0-6125 GCA_044376455.1 Crocinitomicaceae bacterium
TTGCAGCAGCTTTTCGGCTTACAAACCACACGGGCCTACATGAGCTTAAATAGTCAAATTCTACAAGCCAAAATTCACGACCCTTCGCTTCAAGAATTCAAAGCCATTCCTGTAAAAACCACCAAAAAACTCTCTGCCAATGACTTAAAAGTTGCACGTACCTTAGCGCTCTCTAAAATCCGGCGCAACCAACAGCAACTCGAAATGCAACAACAAAACACCGAAGCGCTCGATCGCGAAACCACCCTTTATTGGATAGAATTTCACCGCAAATTTGCCCTGACCTATTCCATCATTGTTTTATTTTTTGTTGGAGCTCCTTTGGGTGCTTTAATTCGCAAAGGTGGTTTCGGAGCACCGGTAGTCATTGCAGCCCTTATTTTTATGCTCTATTTCATCCTGATTTCAATCGGAGATAACCTGGCCGATACCGGTTCAATTAGCCCATTTGTTGGGATGTGGTTAGCAGCCATGATTTTTACACCTGTTGCAATTTTGTTCACACGTGCAGCCATCCTAGATAAAAAAATCATATGAGGATATTAATCGTCAGCCACAAACCACCCTACCCCATTATTGATGGCGGCTGCTTGGCAATGGCCAGACTGCTTCAAGACACCCTAGCACTCCCAGAACTCAGTGCTGTCGATTACTTTTGCTTGGCAACCCACAAACACCCATTTGTAGCTAAACAATTTCCAACACACCTAAAACTCAACGTTTTTTCCAAGTCCATAGACACGCGCGTGAAGCCAATTGCCGCATTACTCTCTTTGTTAAAACAAGAATCTTACAATCTTTCTCGTTTTTACACTACCGAGGTAGCTGATGCGCTTAAAAAACGCGATCAAGAGCAGCACTATGACTTCATTATTTTTGAAAGTCTTTTTACTGCTATCTACGCTAAAATGCTTAAAAAATCAACGCGAGCAAAACTGATCTATCGCTCGCACAACATTGAGCATCAAATTTGGAAAGACCTGGCCAAAAGCACTAAAAATCTCTTTAAGCGCTGGTACCTCTTGCAGTTGGCATACAGCTTAAAATGGGCCGAGCGCAGCATCTGGAGCGAAGACCAAGGTGGTCTGAATATGATTATGAGTATTTCTGATCAAGACGCCGAAGTCATGGAAGCCCAAACCCTCACTTCTATCAAATACCTCCCCGCATCAATTGAACAACCGAAACTGCGTGCTGATACAGACCGCGCAGCACTTTGTTTTATTGGCGCCTTTGATTGGCAACCCAATATCGATGCCGTCGACTGGATCATTAAAGAGGTACTGCCCGACCTCAGAAAAAACATTCCAGACTTACAATTTCATGTTGCAGGCAAAGGCTCGGACCTTATTGCGCGTTGGCAAACAAACGGTGTTCAGTGCCATGGCTTCGTCCCCGATTCAAAAGAATTTATTGCAACCCACGGAATTTTTGTCAGCGGTTTGCATGCTGGTTCTGGCGTTAAGATGAAAGTGCTCGAGGCGCTCAGTGTCTGTGCACCAATGGTGCTCACGGCAAAGTCAGCAGAAGGCCTTAGTAACTTTAGTTATAAAACCCTACACCATGATGCTGCTACCTTTGCACAAGAATGCCTCAGTCTTTTAACTGATCCAGAGGCGAGAAAACTAGATGGTGCTGCCAATTTCAATTACTACCAGCAGCACTTTTATCCGCAAAAAGTACAAGCAGATTTACTGCATCTGCTCAAACAACTTTAAAATTATCCTTAATATTGCCATACATGTTGAGTTTTCTGTTTTGGTTAGGGTTTATTTTCATTTTGCACAGCTATGTGCTTTATCCTTACATACTGAAATTACTCATTCGTAAAAAAGGACTAACGACCAACAGGTCCATGCTGACACACCGTCCGGCACTCAGTATCATCATTCCAGCTCACAACGAAGAACAAGTACTCGCGGAGAAACTCAATTCTGTATTAGCCTCAGACTACGACCTAACTTCTCTTGAAATCATCATTGGCATTGATCAATCGACAGATTTCAGCGGAATCATTGCCGAGTCTTTTCAAGAAAAATTCCCGCATTACAAGGTGCATTATTTTTCCGAGCGCCAAGGCAAAATAAAGATTGTCAATGCACTCGTACCGCTCGCTCAACATGAACTTATTGTACTCACTGATGCCAATGTGCTATTCACCAAAGACACGCTCAAAGCACTCAGCCAACACTTTATTGACCCATCCATTGGATTGGTAGATACCCGAATGAAAAATTATGGCCTGAAAAACACCGGAATTTCCATGCCGGAGTCTGACTATATTGCCGGAGAAGTCAAGGTGAAGGAAGCCGAAGGTGCTTTGTGGGGAGCCATGATGGGGCCCTTTGGCGGATGTTTTGCATTTAGAAAAATCTGTTTTTCACCAATTCCAGCCCACTTTTTGGTCGATGATTTTTTCATCAACATGACCTGTCTTGAAAAAGGCTTCAAATGTATCAATGAGCAAAATGCCGTGGTCTTGGAAGATGTTTCCAATGATCTCAAGGTTGAATTCAAGCGCAAGATTCGTATTTCAGCAGGTAACTTCCAAAATCTGAGCCGCTTTTGGCGTTTGCTCTTGAAGTTCAATGGCCTATCCTTTGCATTTTTATCACACAAAGTGTTGCGCTGGATCAGTCCGGTATTCTTGATATTCATGATATTACAGATCCTTACTGAAGCCAACAATTCCTTGTTCTATAGCATTTGTTATTTCATCTTAATCATGATTCCGCTCACCTTCATTGTAGATTACATGGCCAGAAAACAACAAACGCATGTGGTCTTTTTGCGTTACATCATTCATTTCATCAGCATGAATGTTGCCCTGTTTTTAGGCTTACTTCAATTTTTGAAAGGAATTCGCTCCTCAGTATGGGAACCTACTAAGCGACATCAGTAAGTTTTTTGTATCTTTGTGGCTCATTCACGCCATTGTTATTGTAAGTTGCCTTCCATCCTACTATTTCACACGGCAATTTTATAACTAACACGCTCTAATGGCAAAATCCAAGGAAACCTTCTCTAAAAAGGAAAAAGAAAAACTCAAAGCAAAAAAGAAAAAAGAAAAATTATTGCGTTCTGAAGAGAGAAAGGCAAATTCCGGAGGTGGTGGCCTGGACAGCATGATGGCATACGTCGATGAATTTGGTCGTATTGTCGATGCACCTGTAGATCCAAGTACACGTATAGAAATAGATGCTGAAGATATCGAAATTGGTATCCCACGCCGTGAAGAATCCGACGAAGACGACGCTGCAGACACAGGCACAGTTATCTTCTTTAACGATTCAAAAGGTTATGGCTTTATCAAAGACAAAGCCAGTGGCGAAAACATTTTTGTACACGCTGCCAATTTATCACAACAAATTGCCGAGCGCGACGAAGTAAGCTTCGAAAAAAGCAAAGGACAAAAAGGTTGGGTAGCGCTGAATGTCAAACTCATACCAAAGGTTCAAGCCTAAAAATTTTCCAACAAAATTTTAACTTTGCGCCATGAATGTAGAGTTAATGTCTCCTGCGGGTTCTTACGAAGCCCTGATGTCTGCAATCAAAGCGGGCTGTGATTCTATTTATTTTGGCATTGAGCAGCTCAATATGCGGGCACGCTCCTCTAATAATTTCACCTTAGATGACCTCAAAAAAATAGCGGCCATTGGAAAAGAGCAGCAGGTTAAAATGTACCTCACACTCAATACCATTTTGTACCAGCACGACATGACACTCATGAAAACAATCGTGCAGGCCGCCAAAGACGACGGCATCACCGCTGTTATTGCATCTGACTTTGCCGTGATGCAATTTGCCAAATCTCTTGGAATGCCAGTGCATATTTCGACGCAAGCCAATGTCACTAACGTAGAAACCGTTGCCTTTTTTGCTTCTTTTGCAGATGTCGTTGTACTTTCCAGAGAACTTTCTTTAAAGCAAGTTGCAGAAATTTCCCGCGAAATTGAGCGCCAGCAAATCAAAGGACCCAGCGGTGACTTAGTACGCCTAGAAATCTTTGCGCATGGTGCGCTTTGCATGGCTGTTTCAGGAAAATGCTACCTAAGCCTGCATTCGCATTTTGCAAGTGCCAACCGCGGCGCTTGCATTCAAAATTGTCGCCATAGCTATATTGTCACCGACAAAGAAGATGGTACCGAATACGAGCTCGACAACGAATACATTATGTCCGCCAAAGACCTTTGCACTATTGATTTTATTGATCAAATTGTAGCGGCTGGGGTTTCTGTACTAAAAATTGAAGGACGAGGCCGTGCCTCAGATTACGTATTCACCACTACACAATGCTACCGCGAGGCCATCGATGCTTTAGGAACAGCTGCCTTCAATGAAAATGCAATTACAAACTGGAAAGACCGCCTTTCAACAGTCTTTAATCGTGGTTTTTGGGATGGCTATTACTTAGGGCGTCAAATGGGTGAATGGTCAAATGTGCCTGGTTCTGTTGCGAGTCAAAAGAAAATGTACATCGCTAAAGGCTTGCATTACTACGATAAAATTGGCATTGCAGAATTTGACTGCGAAGCTTACGGCCTTAAAGTCGGAGACAAGATAATCGTGACCGGCCCAACCACTGGCTATATCGAAACAGAAGTACAAAGCATTCATATTGTAAGTGGTGCGGTTGATGAAATACAAAAGGGACAAATTTTTACCATCCCGCTTCCCGAAAAAATCCGAGCCTCTGACAAGCTCTATAAAATTGTTCCAGCATGATTCAAGTCAGTCAGCAACGCGAGCGCTGTATTGGCTGCAATGCTTGCGTCGAAGCAGCACCTGACCGCTGGCGTGTCAGCAAAAAAGATGGTCGATGCACCCTAGTTGGCGCCACCGAAAAACGCGGTTTTTACACCATCAACCTCCCAGACTTCGAAAAAGAAGCCAACGAACTCGCGGCCAAAAACTGCCCTGTCAGTATCATTTGGGTGAAGGAGTTGTAATTTTTACCAATTAATCAACGGCAACTTCCGCTTTTCATTGACATTCCAGAGGCCAATTTGCAAACCATTGAGCCCCACACAACGGTTGAATAAACCAATTTGGAGGCCATTTACTTTGTGCGCCTGATTTTGGATGCCGAGCTCAATGCCGTTCAAAAGAATATATTTTACGGAGCATAAATTTAAGGCAAAGCCATTCATCTTTCGACCATAGCTAAATCCTGCAGATAATACCAATCCATTTGAAACATCTGTATAGGTTCCAAAGGTAGAAATCAAAAGCCCGGAATGACTTGCTCTGGCTGCAATTTGATCAACAAGTTCAGGCATTGGATTTATTAGTAATTGCTCAAATCGAAATACATCCCTATTCATAGGAACAAAGATGCCTTGACCAATTAATTGAATATTGATACCAAATGATTTTCGCGTATGGGAAACATTACAAATAGCCTCAGATCCCACTGGCCCAATCGCAATGCCATAAATATTATCTTTTAAAGAGGGAATGAGATGTAAAACATAGGCATTGTTGGGTTTGTGGATCGAGTCAGTGTCATTAACCGAAACTTGCTGTGAATTTGCAGAGAAGTAAAAGCAAAATGAGAGACAACAAAAAAGAAATCTATTCATGCAATGAAGATAAGAAAATAAAAAAAAGCCCTGAATAATCAGGGCTTTTTTCTTTGGCGGAGAGTGAGGGATTACGCTGCGCGTGCTCTCCTCCCTGCGGTCGTCGGGTCGAACCCCGGGGTTCTCATCCCAATTTGATTTAAACTAAAAAAGCAACCTTAATGGTTGCTTTTTTCTCTGGCGGAGAGTGAGGCCCGCGATCCTACACCTCCAAATGTCTTACTATCAAGCAGTTAATACTACTTCAACTTAGTTGAAACCATTTAAGAAACCAAGCGAACTAAAGGTGGGCTTGAAGGTTCGTTTTGGTTCCTTTTTAGGTTCACAAATATAAAAAACGAAATTAAATAAGTTCATTTTTCATCCGATATTTCCAAAGAAAGGGTTCGAATAAGTAAAAAGTGAAATTTGAACACTGTTCAAACACACTAGAACATATTCTAGTTTTTATAGACATTTTTCTAAAATCATATCTAGGTTGGCAAATGGCAAGGTGTATATATATACCCTTGCCAATTGCCAAGTAGGTGATTTTACCATTTT
>JBIPMW010000117.1:0-6121 GCA_044376455.1 Crocinitomicaceae bacterium
CAACAATCTCTTTACAGGGCTCAATGCAGGAATATACAATTTCCTTGTAAGTGATACGACAGGCTGTGCTGTGTTAGGTAGCTTTCAGCTACAGTCTAGTGTGGTTATCAGTGTCAGTATTCTACAAACAGTTTCCATTTCATGTGCCGGGAACCAAAATGCTACCCTTGTCGTGACACCTTCAGGCGGAACAGCACCTTATAATTTTTCTATCAACAATGGTGCTGATCAAGCTAGCAATACTTTTGTCAATCTTGGCGCAGGTACCTACACAATTAGCGTCATTGATGCCAATGGCTGTAACACCACGCAAACTTTTGTTGTAAGCGAACCAAGTGCTGTTAGTGTAGCCATGGTACCAACAATGGTCAGTTGTTTTGGTGCAAATAATGGAAGTCTACTCACGCAAGTAAGTGGGGGAACACCTCCATATGCCTACTACATAAATAATGTACTACAGAACGGAAGCGGGCCATACAACAACTTAACACCGGGTACCTATACATTAGTTGTTTTAGATGCCAATGGTTGTCAACAAGCATTTTCAAGCACAATCACAGAACCAAATGCCCTACTGCTCACAGCTACAACTACCGTGTCTAACGGCACGGATGGGACTATTGCATTGAACGGAAGCGGAGGCAATTCTCCTTACACTTTTTCAATTAATGGCACCAATTTTTACAGTGGTTCGTTCTTCTCTAACCTGAGTGCTGGCACCTACAATTGTTCAGTTAAAGACAACAATGGCTGTATTACCACAATTGAAGTGATTGTCAATACGTCATCTGTTACAGAACTTTCCTTTTCACTCTCGGAATTGTATCCAAACCCAAATAATGGAAGCTTTCAAATTAATGTTGGTGGTGTAAAAGGATCAAAAGCGACAGCTCAGATTTATAATCTTCAAGGACAACTTATTTCCACATTTGAACTGAAGGCCGTAGACGGACAGATCAAACAAAACCTTGAATTGAGCCCTAAAATTGCCGCTGGTACTTATTATTTAGGTATTTATGATGGTACACACGGTGCCGTACTTCAGTTTGTGAAGCAATAGACTAAAGGAATTTAGCATTACTTGAATTCAATTGCCAAATCAATTCCAACAAAAAAGCCGCTTTTTCAAGCGGCTTTTTGCAAAATTTAGTACTGATTTATGTTAAGCGCGAAGACGCTTTGAGAAATCGATAAGGATTGGTGTTGCCACACAAAGTGAAGAATAAGTTCCAATTACAACACCCACTAAGAGTGCAAAAAGGAATCCTTTGATAGCAGGACCACCGAATAAGAACATGATCAATACAACCACAAATAAAATCATAGAGGTATTGAAAGTTCTAGAAAGCGTTCTGTTCAAAGAAGCGTTAATAATTTCGCCATGGTTGTCTTCAGGCTTGCTACGACGCAAGTTCTCACGAATACGGTCAAAAACAATTACGGTATCGTTCATGGAATAACCGATAACAGTAAGAATTGCTGCAATAAATGCTTGATTCACGTCGAGGGTGAATGGCAAATAACCGTGTAACAAAGAGAAAATTGAAATGACGAAGAATGCATCGTGAGCCAATCCGACGATTGCACCCAATGAATATTGCCAGTGTCCAAAACGAATGAGGATATAAGCAAAAATCGCGATGAGCGCCAATGTGATTGCAATGGTAGATGAAGTCCAGAGTTCACTTGAGATTGATGCTGAAATCGCACGTGATTCAAGCACTTTATAAGCACCCATTTTTGATTTACACGCATCAAGACCTGCATTCAATTGCGCATTTACTTGATCTGTTGCACCATCGTTATTGAGTAAGTAGTTGGTAACGATTTCTACGTTGTAGTCGTTGGTTTTGGTTTTGAGGTCAATGGAAGCTGGCTCGCCTTTTTCAACGAAAACCTTTGCCAATTCTTTGCGAATCACTTCGATATCTGCTTTCTTTTCAAACTTCACCGCAAATGTTCTACCACCGGTGAACTCAACACTTTGCTTCAAGCCACGTGTAGATAAAGCGACAATACCGATGATGGTAACTGTAATTGAGAATACATAGAAGTACTTGCGTTTTCCGATCCAGTCAAAATTGAAGTTTTGGAATAGACCTTGAGAGTATTTCGTATTGAAACCAACCGCTTTGCCTTTTGCCAACCAAGTATGAATGGCCAATTCGGCAATCACCATAGCTGAGAATAATGAAGTAAAGATACCAATGATGAGCGTCGTTGCGAATGACTCGATTTCACCGGTTCCGAATACTTTCAAGATGATAGCAACCAAAAGGTGGGTAACGTTGGCGTCAATGATAGAAGGAAGGGCCTTACGGAAACCTGTGTTAATTGCAGTTTCGGTATCGGCTCCGGCAGCTTGCTCTTCACGAACGCGCTCAAAGATGAGGATGTTGGCATCTACCGCCGTACCGATTGTAAGAACGATACCAGCGATACCTGCTAAAGTAAGTACAGCTCCGAAAGAAGCGAGGGAACCAAAAATGAAGATTACGTTTGCAGTAAGGGCAATATTTGCAGCTAAACCTGCTCTGCCGTAGTAGAACATCATGTAGAGCAATACCGCGATGAATGCAACCCCAAATGAGATGAGACCTGCTTGTGAGTTTTGAGCTCCGATTGTAGGACCAACTTTCTGAAGGTCTTTAATGACACATGGAACAGGAAGTGCACCACCATTCAAGAGACCAGCGAGGTCTTCTGCTTCTTGGAAAGTAAAACTACCTGAGATCTGCGTATTGCCATTGAGGATTGGGTTAATTACGCGCGGTGCACTGTAAACAACACTATCCATAGTGATCGCAATGATGCGGTCTTTGTTTTCGGTTGTCATGCGACCCCATTCGTCGGCTCCTTCGTTGGTCATGCCAAGGCTTACGATGATGCTACCGTCTGTTTGGTCGTAGTCAACTTTTGCGCTACTGACATGCTCACCTCTAACGCGCGCTTTACCTGTATCAGGAATGCGGCATGCATAAAGGAAATATGCTGTTTTTTTAGATTTGTTGTCTACGCTCTCAGGCTTTGCAGACCACATGAATTGAATATCTTGAGGAAATACTGACTTCACGTCTTTGCGACGTAAAATTGCATCTACTATAGCTTTGTCGTTGGCATTGACATAACCAATAGCATAACCACCAACAGGAACTACAAGTTCAGCAAGCGCTTTCTTGGAAGCCATTGCACTAGTTGTTTCAGTTGAAGTTGTTGTTTCAGTCGCTGCAGCAGTATCGGTATTCACAGCTGTGGTATCAGCAGTTGTATCAGTAGTCAAGGCGAGATCGTCAAGGCTAACTTCGTTGAGTTTACTCAAACGAGATGCTTCTTGCCATTGCATTTGAATTTGCTCAGGCATGTAAGTTTCAAAAAACTCCAGGTTCGCAGTAGAGCGAATTTTGCGAGAAACTGTTTCTTCGTCTTGTACACCAGGTAATTCGATGAATAAACGGTTGGTAGCGAGGTCGCGTTGGATGTTTGGTTGCGCCACTCCAAATTGGTTGATACGACGGCCAATGATGTCTTCGATACCTTTCATGGATGAAGCAACGAGCTCACGCAGGTAGTTTTCAACTTGAGCATCTGAAGTTTTAATGCCGATGCCTTCGCCTTTGATGATATAGCTCAATGGCAAAGATCCGTTTGCTTTTTTGTAGGCGGCGATGAAAGTACCGATGAAATCGCCACCCTCTTTGTTGTATTGCGCTACAGCACGGTCAAACGGTTTTGTAAACTTAGGATCTGTGATGCTTTTCACATGACCTTTGATTAAATCTGGGTATGAAATTTCAACAGTTACGCTCATTCCACCAACGAGGTCAAGACCAAACGCAAGTGACATTTTTTTCACTTGACCAAAGGTAGATCCGAGTACTGGATAGACTGGCTTCTCGCCTTTCTCGCGAAGAATTTCATTGATAAATGCTGCTCTGGCAAGTTCAACAGCCTCTGGATTGTTGAAATCTACAGTGGTGTTGTTTGGCAAAATGGCAATGCCACCAGTTGCTTTTGCTTCGTCACGAAGCATCTTTACTTTGAGGTCTGCCTCTTTAGCAGCTTTGGATTCGACGTTACTGGCAACCCATGTAAATGAAAGTTGGTAAACGCATACCGCAGTGAGAAGAATGGACAAGAACCAAAAAAATCCTTTTAAACGCATTTCTTAAATATTTGAATTTGAATTAAGGTTGCAAATATAGGATTTAGGATCCTTAAATTCAAATAAAAAATCTAGAGTGTCTTACTGAATTCAATTAATGCGTCAGCGAAGTCGAGCCAAGCTTGATTTGTGTCCGTTTTTTTGAGCGCAAGACGCTGATTACAAGCAGCAATTTCCCCGCTATCAAATAAGGTTTCAATTTGATTCGCGAAGGACTCCGCAGCAGTTTGTTCTAATGTAAAACCTTCCTTATTTTCCTGTAATCCTTCAGCTAATCCTCCGACATTTGTACACAAAACAGCTCTTTTTTGTGCTAATGCCAAAGCACGTACACCCGATTGTGTGGCACTGAGGTATGGAAGTATCACCACATCAGCTGCTTGAAAGTACTGAGCAAGGTCAGAATTTGGAATAAACTGATTGAAAAAACGCCAATTTTTGTTGGGTGCTGCCGCTAATGCATCTTCATAAATCTGAGCGTCCCCATAGACCTCACCGGCAATAAGTAATTGATATGAATCGTCTAGTAAGGCAAAGGTATGAATGAGTTCTAGTAGCCCTTTATAGGGTCTGATCAGGCCGAAGAACAACAATGTTTTTTTGGTAGGATCCAGACCTAAAACTTGACGACAAGTGACCTGATCCAGCTGCGTTTGCTCAATTTCATAAGGCGGATGTGCGATGTACTTGATTTTTGCTGCAGGATGCAGTCCAAGAATATCGCGACCCACTGCCTCTGACAATACTACAAAACCATCGTAATTTTTCACAAACAAGCGGTTTAAGATCGGGTCAAAAAAGCGCTTTTCATGAGGTTGTAGGTTGTGTACAATGGCTAATTTCTTGGTTTTTTTGGGTAAAAATCGCGCCCAAAATACCATCATAGGTGCAAAGAAGGTCATCCAATAACTCGTGACAAAAACGCTGGGTATTTCTTTTCTAAACACCCGTAAGGCACTGAGGTAAGTCCATGGAAGAAAGGTAGAAACGATTCTAGGGAACTCGGAATGCGCAACAGCGCTTTTATCGAGTTGAGAACTGCCTGGAAATAAAAAATTGGGGTACTGCTGTTTAAAAGTAAAACCTTTGATGCTGATCTTCTTGGCCAACGCTTGAAAAGTCGCAATGCTAAATTGCGCAATGCCACCGCGAAAAGGTGGTAAAGCAGCAAAAAACAACCATTTGTCGGGCTTAACTTGACTCATTGCACAGGTTCTATGTGTAATGCTTTACAACGCTCCAAATAAGCTTTGGTGTCTTTTTCTGAAAGCGCTACGCCATCCAAATAAAGGACCTTACTCAATAAAGAGCCATCTTTATTAAATGTATACAACCAACCATGCAACAAATCTTTGTCGTACTTCATCGTGGCAACTTTTTGACCTGCTGAATTATATTCCGTCCAGATACCTTGCTTCAAACCCTTTTCATAAGTTCCTTCTTGCTTGAGTTTGCCATTATAAAAATAGGCTTGATACACCCCATGGAGCTTACCTGCCTGATAATTCACTTTACGTTCTATTTGAAGTTTATACTCAAGTGCCTGACCTTCCTTGTAGTAGTAAACTGCTTTGCCATTCAAGAGGTCATTTTTGTAATTTTCAGCACTAATCAACTCACCGGACGGTGCATAGTTATACCACAAAGAATCCTTTTTTTCGAGGTGGTAAAATCCATCAGAAAGCAATTGACCATTCTCAAAAAACATAAGCACAGCTGATTTACCTCCTTTCAAACCATGCTCAATGATGGCTTTCTTGGCTCCGCTCGGAAAGTAATAGGTAAAAGTTCCCACTGGGCGATCATCCTTGAAAGTGCCTTCATAGACCAAAACAGAAGAATTGGGATAAGATTTTCTCCATAGCCCCTGCTTTTTGCCCTTCGCATCTGTTTGATTGACTTGCGCAGCAGCACTCAATGAAAAAAGCGTGAGAAAGAGCCCTGAAATAATGAAAGGAA
>JBIPMW010000262.1:0-6098 GCA_044376455.1 Crocinitomicaceae bacterium
ATCTCTTCTCGATCACCAACAAAATCTGCATAAAATCCCGCAGCCGAGGGGAGTCCTGACCATTGCGAATTCGAGAAATATTCCCTGGGGTGCGGCCAGTCCACTCGGCCACTTCCTTCCCTTGTATTCCCCGAGCTTTAAGAATTTTTACAAAAGCTCGAACAAAAGGATCTAGCTCGATTACACCCCCAACATTATCAACACAAGCAACCATCAATTAACCCCTAGCAATAGTATAATGATATAATCAATGTGACAGATTAATTAAATTAGTAAGGATACAAACATTATGCCACAAAATAAGGATCCACCGGCAAAAGCATCTTAAAAAAGCGAAAAAAAGGCCAAAAAAGCAAATAACCCCAGCAAACAACTGGGGCTAAAAATTTTCAATACACAACCATGATAACGCAAAAATTCTACCCAATTACAATAACCGAGCTAACAAGCTTATCGGGAAAACTAACAAAAGCAGAGATCGTAATCTATCTCTATCTCATAGCCGCGAATCCTTTTAGCGATCACTTGCAAGAATTAGATACCTCAGTGATCGCCGAAAACCTTGGAGTGACCCGGCGCACCGTTCAACGAACCCTGAGAAAGCTGGAAGAACTCGGCTTAATCGAGCTTGAGATCAAAAGCTTCACCTATCGCAGGAAAGAGGACGAAAATACAGAAGAGCTTGGCGACAGCAGGATCGCCAAGCGACAGCAGGATCGCCAAGGCGACAGCAGGATCGCCAAGGCGACAGCAGGATCGCCAAAGCGACAGCAGGATCGCCAAGGCAAGCCAGAAGCCTTACAGGACAAGGATTCGGAAACCTCTAAGACTATTAAGACTATTAAGACCTTCCAGACCGCAACGGATGGGGCTGGTGATGAAACTTTTTCGGAAGACAAATTAACCCCTAGCAAGATCTCCCAAGAAATAATCGATCGCCTTGGGGAATTACATATCCCAATGGATAAAAAGATTGAAGAAGCGATCGAAAAACATGGAGAAGGCCAAGCCATTAGAGCCATAAACCACATAAAAGAAACTGCCGGAACGATAAAAAGTAAATACGCAATATTTCTTTATCAAATCGGACATATACAGGCGGATAGCCGAAAGCAGCTATCAAGGGAATTTTTAGAATGGTATCAATACGCCCGCAATGAAATCGCGGAGGATATTCCCCCAGAATTGCTACCACTCGATCACCATGGCGAACCTTTGATCAGAATGCGATCGAGGCCAGGGGAATTGATCGCATGGCAGCGGGCTAAATCAGGAGAGAATTTTACTCGCTTGAGCGGGGAAGATCTAAGAGCAGCTCTAGAAAAAATAGCCCCAAATTTCGCAAATAAATTGCGGAAAGGAGGGAAAAAATGAATAAAAATAGCTGGTATCACTCCCATTCTTTCAAGTTTTGCGGGCTAACTTGGGAATTTACTTACATAGAAGCCACAGCAAGCCGCACAATCCAAACAACAAAAGCAGATGGGACAAAAATCAATCTAACCATCCCGATCAAGGAGACGACTAAATTTCCCTATCCCCTTGCTTGGCTAAAGAAATGGGAGCAAAGCAACGGAAAACGAATGCTTCTAAGAGAAAAAGCAGAACCGGGAACCCTATTTGATTTAACCCCTAGCAAATTACAGCAGGGGGAAACTGAAAAAACTTTGCTAGGGGTTAACGGGGAAAAAGAAGTGCAGTTAACCCCTAGCAAATTACAGCAGGGGGAAACTGAAAAAACTTTGCTAGGGGTTAACGGGGAAAAAGAAGTGCAGTTAACCCATAGCAAATTACAGCAGGGGGAAACTGAAAAAACTTTGCTAGGGGTTAACGGGGAAAAAGAAGCACAGTTAACCCCTAGCAAATGCTTGTCATGCTCTCTCTGTGAAAGGATTTCACCCATTTTACTTACCTGCCTGGCCAGCCCAAAATATTTTACAGAAGAAGCCGCCAACGGATGTGACCGATTCACGAAGCAAGAGCAAGCCCAGAGCGAAGCCGAAGAGATAAAAGAAATACCCAAGCGCCCACGACGGCGACGAGGAAGCGGATCGGGAACTTTTATCACCACCTATGCAAATCATGGGAAATACGGGAAAAAGTACCCGCAGATCTCCTATCAAGTAGAATTCGCAGGCAAAAAGCGATCAATTTACCTGATTCCCGAAAAGATCAAGAAAATCCAAAAACTCGATCGACAAGGCTTGCCAATCAGCGAAATTCTGGAGGCGATTGATTCACCGAAGGCGCGGAAAATCTTAAAAGAGTATAAAGATTTCATGGAAAGCAAAGAGGAAAAAATTTAAGCTACAATACCAAAATTCCGAAATAAAGAGGAAAGATACTGGAGACTTTCCATAAGCCAAAATCGGACTAAGCCGCTTGCATCCTCTGAATTGAGGAATTTTACCCGCACCCGAAAAATAAATATTTGGGTAGTTTTAAAAATTATTAGGAGATAGGATATGGAAAATACGAAAGAATTACTCTCGGAATCAAAAGGGGAATTAATTCAAAAATTAAATGAAAGGTACGGAATCGGCAAGAGCGTGTCCTATAAGCGCCTAGAATTCCTGGAGATAAGCATTCGGCAAAGCGAAGGAATGAACTTTCTATTTTCGGCAGAAATTCAGATACTCGATGATTTGCATGAGTGGATTAAGCAGGGAAAATCAATGATCCACTTCCCCAAGCCAGGAAAATTAGCAATATCAGAATCAGGCTCGATCGATTCTGCAAGTGCCAAGATCGAGTACACCACCGCCGAAGAAGGAAACCAGATCAATCAACTGATCCGCGTTGCTCAGGAACAGGCCGCCGGATTGCTCATGGCTCAAAATATACTAGCGGCTCAGTACAAAGATAATCCTGATCTATTGCCAGAAGATCTGCGATCGAAGGTTCGGGCTACGGAGGAAGCTGTAGCCCCAAAGTCGATCAATCCGGAGGAGTACGCATTAAGCCTAATCGCGAAAATGAAGGCCGCCTAAGTCTCTATGATCAAGAGCTTAGGGAAATGATCACGGCGATCGAGGCGGGAAAATCAATACTGGTAGTAGGCGAAGCAGGAAGCGGTAAAACCACCCTAGCAGAGACTTTGCTAGGGGCTATCGGCAGCGATTACCAAATAGCTTTTGCCAACTATAGCGGCAGCACGGCCGCTACCCTGAAATCGATCGCCGATCAGTGGCACATCGAAGTAACCGATGAGAAAGGACGACCCCTCAAAGGCGACGCACTTAAACAAGAGATAGCGAGCAATATCAACGATCGCTATCTTTTGATCTGTGATAATGCCCACCGGTGGGCTGCCTCCCTGCTCTATTGGCTAGAAATTCTGCACGAATCAGGAGCCATCCTCGTACTACTATCGATCGCAGAGATTAAAAGCGGCATATTCCTAAAAATGACGAAAATTGAGCTAGGCCGCCTCAGCGAGGCACAAATCCGGGAAATTATGATCCGCGAAGCCATAGCGATCAAATTTTCATTAACCCCTAGCAAAATAGCCCGCCTACAATCGATCGCCGGCTCCAATCCCATGCTGGCCAAGCAAGCGGTACAAGAGGCTAAATTAGGCCGCCATTTCCCAGAAGGAAAAGGAAGCGAGTACATTAATGTAGCCCCCTTTATCAATGCAATTCTGACAGCCCTAGGGATTATCCGTTTTATCGGCTTGGGATTGGGCGATCGATCATTATATATTTTCGGAGGGATAGCAATGCTGATCGCAATATCCCTGCGCTATATCGGAATCGGATTAAATCAAACCGCCAGAAGAAAGCCTTTAGGAAAAAAATAATATGATGGCCCTCACCCACGCCGCCCTATCGGTGGCGGCAACCACTCTACTATTAGGCGAAATTACGCCACTAGGACTTGGATTATCGATCATCGGCTCCCAACTTCCCGATCTCGATACCACTAAATCAATGATGGGCAGAATCTGCTATCCGATCGCATCCTTTGTAGAACAAAGATACTCACACCGAACCATTACCCACTCACTAATGGCATCGGGGATTATCGCGCTGATTTCTCTACCGATCGCCTATTATTTCTCCCTGAAACTTTGGCTATGCCTACCCTTGGGACATTTACTATCCTGTTTTTCCGATACCTTCACTAAGGAAGGTGTGGGCTTATTTTACCCCTCACCCGTGCGGGCAATCTACGGCAATAATCCTAATTTCAGATTGCGAACCGGCAGCACGATCGAGTATTGGGTGCTAGGCCTAGCACTATTGCTCTCGATCTGGTCGATCAATGTGCAATCTTCAGGAGGGTTAATGCTCTCATTTAATCAATTGCTAGGGGTTAAAGAGGGCGTGGAAGCCGCGTACAATCGATACGGAGCCGATCAACATATCTGGGTAAATATACAAGGAAACAAGATCAGCGATCGAGGCTCGATCAATAGCCAATTTTTTCTCATCGCCCAGGAGGGGAAAGATTTTATCGTGCAGAATAACCGAGGAATCTATAAAACCGAGGATCAAATCACCATCTCGCGGATCACCGCAGAGACAGGAAAGGCGGCCACCACCCGCGAAAAGGTGATCAATTTTAGTGATGATGAGGTAACAGGCATACTGCAAGCCTTGGCTGATGAGACAAGCGGCATCTATCTAAGCGGCAAAATCGAGATCGACGAACCCGATGATATTTTCAACACCAACCCGCCCGACCAATACCCGACCCTAACCAAAACTGGAAACCTGATCGATCTCTCCTACTGCCCGATTGAGAAAGCGATCGAGGTTTTATCGGGACAATTTGCCTACGGAACCCTGACAGCACGAATCATCACACCAGCCCCCTTCCACTGACATGATCCGATCTATTCTTCTCGCTGTACTACTAACCGCACCGATCGCACTGGCACAGCCGACCTCAACCACAAACAGACCAGTGGAAGCGGAAATAAACTTAACCCCTAGCAAAAGCGCCACACCCAAGCGCCTGAAAATCAATCTATCGATCGCCAATACCAACGATCTAAAAGTGCGAGAAGGGGATAAAGTCACTAGGGGACAGGTGATCGCTGATCGCGATGGGGAAAGATCAAGGCTCAACAGGGAGCGAACCGAAACCCTCCTATCGATCGCCAAGATCGAACAAACACCAGTGCCACAATTAAGAATCTCCCCCCCTATCCGGGAAATCCCACTGGCCAGCTTTGCGATCGAGGAAGCGGCAATACAGCAAGCAGAGCTAAAATTCTCCCAATCTCAGCGAAATTATCAGAGCGCCCTCAGTAATGATCCTTTCATCACAGCCCGGGCTAACGTCGATTTTGCCAAAGCAGCGATCGAGCAAGCCTATCGGGAAGTGGAACTACAGCAGAAAAAAATCGAGGCTATAGCCCAAATCAAGGGCATCCCAACCGAAATGCTCGAACACGAGACAGAGAAACTTAAAGAAGTGCGATCGAACTGGGAGAAACGCCAAGCAGAGTACAAATTTCGGGAAGCTGAATATAAGCAAGTTGAGCAGGGCCGCGCGGAATCCATCAACGCACTAAAGGAAGCGGTAGAATCCGCGAGAGCAGAGCTAGAAATCGCTCAAGCAAGGCTAAGAGCCGCCAAAGAAGGCCAAAATCAGAGGGAATACGAATATCAGATCGCTATAGCGCGGCGGAATGAAGAGGCCAATCAATCTGCCATCACCGTATCCCAGCAAAATCTCGATCGAGAGTTTAAACTCACTCAGCTTAAGGAAAGAATTTCCTCGATCGATGATCGGCTATCCTCGATCGCCGTCGTTCGATCGCCTTTTGCCGGATCAATTAAAAGGATAAAGGTCGAAAGCCAATCTGATAACAGCCTCAAGGTGACAATCTCACTAATCACGGATTAATCAGTTATCAGTTATCAGTTATCAGTTATCAGTTATCAGTTATCAGTTATCAGTTATCAGTTATCAGTTATCAGTTATAATAATAAATATCGCTATGAAAATAGGAGCAAAAAAATGACTCTTTTTCCCTATACAGGGACTCAAACTATAACATTCAAATTGACGATAAAGGCTAAAAGCCGAGAAAAAGCAGAAGAAAAATTTAAGAAAATTTGGCTAAACTCCCACATTGATCAAGA
>JBIPMW010000396.1:0-6084 GCA_044376455.1 Crocinitomicaceae bacterium
TTCCAGCAGTCGGTGGAGGACGGCGCGACCGTACCGCTTTTCTACGAGAACCGGACGCCTGAGCTGAAACTGGTCAACCCTGACCTTAACGACGACGTATACCGGCTCATCGACGACGCGGGCATCGACGGGGATCAAGAGGAAAAGCTTGAGAAACTCCTGGGCCGACAATACCACCTGATCACTCGAGACGATCGCTTGGAGACGGTGGCAAAGGACATCGTCCGTCACTTCCTCGGCCGCGGATTCGTCGGCAAAGCAATGGTGGTGTCTATCGATAAAGCGACCGCGCTGAAGATGTACGACAAAGTGAAGAAGCACTGGGCAGTTGAGAAGGCGCAGGTCGAGAGGACGCTGGGCGAGATGGCCTATAAGCCGAAAGGTGGCGAAGTCAGTATCGAGCAAGCCCGCCGCGATGCCCGTCGGGGTGAGCTTCAACGGCGACTGCAGCTGCTGACCGAAACTGATATGGCGGTCGTGGTATCGCCCGGGCAGAACGAGATCGAGCAGATGAAGGCACTTGGCCTCGACATCGTGCCGCACCGCAAGCGCATGAACGAGTCGCAGCCCGGGCTGGACGAGAGATTCAAGGACACCGCGGATCCATTGAGGATTGTCTTTGTCTGCGCAATGTGGCTGACCGGCTTCGACGCCCCGAGCTGTTCGACGATCTATCTCGACAAGCCGATGCGTAACCATACGCTGATGCAGACGATCGCCCGCGCCAACCGGGTATTCCCTGGCAAACACAGCGGCGTCATCGTGGACTACGCCAATGTCTTCACCTCGTTGGAAAAGGCGTTGGCCATTTATGGTGCAGGCAGGGGCGGCGCCAACCCCGTCAAGGATAAGGCGCAATTGGTCGATGCGCTTCGCGAGGCGGTCACCGCCGCTACGGCGTTCTGCCTTGAGCATGGCGTGGACCTAGCCTCGATAGAAGCATTGCCGCTCGGCAGCTTCGAGCGACTTGCCGCGGTGGGAAACGCCGTCGATGCGCTGATAGAGCCGGAAGAGACGCGCCGTGACCTCTTTGGACACGAGTATCTTGTCGGGATCCTCTACCGCGCAGTAAAGCCGGATCCCGCAGCCATCGAGTTTTCCCTGCGATTCACCGGCATTGCGACACTCGCGGCGGCAATCCGCGCAAGGCTCCGCCCTAATCCTCCCGACATCGCCGCGATACTGCAGAAAATCGGTGGACTTCTCGACGAATCGATAACCGGCCTTCGGATCCGAGACGAGGGGCCTCCGGCCATCGATCTGTCGAAAATAAACTTCGAGACCCTTGCCAAGCGGTTCAAGGAGTCGAAGCACAAGAACATGGAGCTGGCTGCGTTGAAGGCGGCTGTCGCTTCCAAGCTTGAGAAGCTCGTGATGCTCAACCGGACGCGGGCTGACTTCACCGAGAAGTTCGACGCGCTCATCAAGAGTTACAACAACGGCAGCCGCAACATCGAGCAGCTTTTTCAGGAGCTTCTCAACCTGTCAAACAGCCTTGACGAGGAACAGGAACGACATGTCCGCGAGAACCTGAGCGAAGAAGAGTTGGTGATATTCGATATCCTCACCCGTCCAGCGCCCGAGTTATCTGCCACCGAACGGGACGAAGTCAAGAAGGTCGCAAAGGAGCTGCTGACGCGCCTCCGCGATCTGCTCGTGCTCAATTGGCGACAGAAAGCAGCAGCTCGCTCGAGTCTAAAACTCGCGATTGAAGACACCTTGGATACCTTGCCTCCCGCCTACGATCGGCCTCTGTATGCGCAAAAATGCTCTGCGTTGTTTGAACATGTCTACGAAAGCTATCCGGAAAAAACAGCCAACGTCTATGCCGGAGTCGTCTGATATCCGGCTACTCAAAGGTCCTAAAGCACCGAATACATCGCCAGGCTTGCGATTGAGATGCGGTGATTGACGATAGAGAAGGAATACTTAAGTGATTAATCTTTCGGCGGTACCCGCGCATTTGTTGGTGACGGGCGGCTTCATAGGGTTGCTTCTCGTTGGCTTCATAGCCTTGTTTCTCGTGCCCGGCATCATCCATTGGTTCCGGCTTGGCCGGATTCAACGCGCACTCTCAATGTTCAAAGCGCCGACACCGACGGCGGAAATGAAAAAGCTCTTTTCGTCCGACCGGCGACTTGCTCATCTCTGGAGCGAGTATCAGGACACGCTGCATGTCCAAAGAGCGGAGTCAGACGGCCAGATGGAAATCGTCGCAGTGCGTTCGACGATCCCCGCTGCCGCTTATTTTAGCGCCGAGTATCTGGTCGATAGCCGACTGCGAACCGAGTTCTTCAAGCACCTACCCGGGATATTCACCGGAATAGGAATCATCGGCACTTTCACCGGACTCATCGAGGGGCTTCGGCGGTTTCAAGTCAGCGAAAACGCTGCGACGGTACGGACTAGCCTTGAGTCGCTGATGCACTCGGTGGGAGAGGCCTTCCTCATCTCTGCAGCCGCTATCGGCGCGGCGATGCTGGTAACTCTCATAGAGAAGATGATTCTTGCCAGTCTATATCGTAAGGCCGAGGAAATCGCGCACGCAATTGATGCACAGTTCAACTCCGGCGCCGGCGAGGAATACCTCGCACGGTTAGTGACCGCGTCTGAAGCCTCGGCGAGTCAATCAAAGATCCTCAAGGACGCTCTGGTCAAGGAGCTCGGCGATATCCTGCGCGAGCTTACAGCGGCGCAATTGGCCGCCAACCGGGATGAAAACAAGGCGCTGGGTGGCGTAATCGCGAGCAGTATTGAGAACAGCTTAAAAGCACCGCTTGAGCGTATAGCGGAAACCGTGAAGACCGCTAGTAGTGATCAGAGCGCGACGGCGGTCCAAATGCTCAACGATGTGATGATTAGCTTCAGCCAACGACTCAACGATCTTTTCGGCGGTCAAATTACTGGAATCAACGAATTGAATAAGCAGACGGCACAAGGGATGCAAGACGCCGTCGCCGCGCTGCACAGCTTAGTCGGAAAAATGGGAGATAACAGCAAGCAGGCAACAGACCAGATGGCGGCGCAGATGGCGGCTTCCATCAGGGCTATGGAGGAGCGACAAGCTCAAATCAATGCAGAGTCCACCGCATTCATAGAGCAACTCCGCAAAGTCGTTGAAGGGGCTCAATCAAAAACGCAGGAGAAGATCGAGGCCACCTTGGAGACGATCGGTTCGCAGGTCACCGCAATTGTCACCAACTTGAACGATACACATAAGACGTCGCTCGAAAGCAATCGGGCTCGAGAGGAGGCTATGACCGGCCGTGCGAGTGCCCTTGTTGCGGGTATGACTGGGACCGTTGAAGTTGCGATAAGGGAGATTACTGCGGCGTCAACAAGCATGGCGCAAAGCGTTGCAGCATTAAGCTCCGCAACAACTTCGTCGATAGACAAACTGAACATAGGCGCAGAGCGGCTGAACACGGCGGCTGTTGGCTTCGCAACGGCAGGCGATCGGGTAACAGCCGCAATGGGACAGGCTGCTACGGTGAGCAATAAACTGACGGAGGTGTCTGGCTCGCTTACAGCGAGCGCAAGCGCCGTTCAGGATGCGCTTCGAGACTACCGCGCACAACGGGAAGCGGTTGTGAAGCTACTAGCTGAGGTGCGAGCAACAATCGAGATGGCGCGTAAAGAAGCGGGTCTAACTGCTGATGTACTGCAGAGGCTTGAGTCGTCTGCCTCAAGACTTGGAACTGCACAGAAGGCGGTGGACTCCTATTTGGACGGCGTAAGCGACATCCTTGCGGAGTCGAACGCAGCTTTCCGCGACTCGGTCGTTACGACTTTGTCTCAGGTCAACTACGACTTTCACTCCAAGCTCAGCAGCGCGGTTGGGCTTCTGTCGTCTGCGGTCAGCGAGCTTGAAGTCACGCTGGGCAGCAGTGCCCCGAAGCGGTAAGACATGTTTGGGGCTCGTTCTCCCGTTAGACGCAGCGCCCGCGATGAGGCGGAGAAGCCCTTTTGGATCTCATTCGCCGACCTCATGACTGCACTCATGGTGCTTTTCTTGGTCGTGATGGGCGTTGCCCTTTTGGCGGTTACCAAGAACGTCACCGAACGCGAAAAGAAGGAAGATCAACATCGGAGGAATATCGAACTAATTCTGAACAGATTTGCCGAGGCGGCGAAGCGCCACGAGGGAGTAAAGGTAGACAAAGCCCGCCAAGTCATTGACTTTGGAGCACGAGCGAGGTTCTCTTTCGGGGACTGGAGACTCGATGCGCAGCAAGAGGAAGTGTTGCGAAGGTTCGTTCCAGAAATAATCCGACTGGCAAATGACGACCTCGGAAAGCGCGTTCTGAAGCGTATTGTTATCGAAGGGTACACTGACAAGACTGGTTCCTACCTATCCAACCTGAATCTGAGCCTGCAACGGAGCCAAAGCGTACTTTGTGCCATGTTTTCCAATCGGGGCTCCTACCTGCTCAACACCAGTCAGAGACAAGATGTGCGAAGCTTGTTCTTTGTGGGTGGATATTCGTTCAATGCGACAAAGCAAACCGATGAGGAAAGCCGGCGAGTGGAGATGCGCCTCGAATTCCTGGGTGTCAATGAGCGGAGAGAGGCCCCGCCCGGGGGTACGACAAACTTCGGGGAGTGTGCACTGCGATGAGTGCGCTTGATAGGCTCGTTGGTCTACTTCGCAGCAATACGGAAGCACGCGCGCGCCCGTTCGCAATCGACACCAGTATCGATAGGGTAATCGTCGAGCTGAAGCGCTACGGCACGGTTGGCACCCTGGCGCCCCTTACGGAGGATCTTCAACAACGAGCAGTTCGTCGATTTTGGGACAGCCCGCGGTTCGAAACGCTGAGGGACGCTCGCCTCGTGTCGTTCGGCATGTGTGTGCCGAGTAAGCCTGCAGGCCCATGTATCATGGAAGATCGGGAGCGGTTTCTAGCCGTACTCGACAGCCGAGATGGTGTCGACCAGTGGGTTGATCAGCCAAGGTGGTATCGGCGCTGCTATCAGGGCCTGGTAAGAAGCTATTTTACTTACGACGCCCTCGTTGATTCCGCACCGTCCGTTGGTCGTCAGAACTGGTTGCATCTTCGGGAATACCTTAACGCGCGTACACTTAAGATTCTTGATCACACCTTCAACCCGGATTGGGTAAGAACAGCTGTCGCCAACCGCCAGCTGTTTAGCGACGCCCCCTGCGCCTCATACGCTGCCGCCGTACTACACGGTGATACGTCAACAATCGAACAGCTGTGCGAGCAGCTTGGAGTAATCGAAGCCTCGTGGTTCCGTCGGGAGCTGGTAATCGCACAAATCCGTCAGGCGACAAGTCTTAATCACGAAGGATTTAAGGAACGGATCCCGACGCTCGTCCGACTGCTTCAGGACAACCACGTCCTTAGAGATAGGGGGCTGATCCTCATCCTAAACGAGTATGCATCGGTGACACAGCCGCCCATTGAGGAGACGTTACGGAATGCGGCTGTTGAGTGGTGGGGGAACCCGTGGCTGCCCTCGAACGAGACGCGATGGGGCGGCGTCCTGCCGAAGGCGCGGGAAATGGTTGCAGAGTGGTTGAAGCGGGAGTTCATCGAGGCGTTCTTCACAAAACTCGCGGAAGACGGTGTGGGCGATCGCCGGCGAGCGAATTTTTGGTTGCGATATGCCAAGTCGATGGAGAACGTTCAATTCGCTCTTGGTAAAAAAGCGCTGTATTCGAAAGACAGGGACTTTGTCGCACTGCGTCAGAAGATGAAGGGGTTGTATACCGAGCTGAAGAGCACAGACAGCGCGAACAATGCGTTCGTCATGACGTTCGGGTCCGTGGTTGTCGTTGAGTTTGGCGGTGTGGGAAATGCCCTTTATGGCTATGACCGGCAACGTGCTCTGCCTTTCGACTTGTCTAAGCCGGTCTTGGTGGAGAAGAATGGACGAAACTCGCTGAAGCACGAGGAGCGGATATTGTGGCTGGGACATAACGACGGAGTACACGGCTATAGAACGTGGGAGGAACTGTTCACGGCACGGTTGAAGCAAGGATTTGGCGTCCACGCGAAGGCCGTGTCTCAGCCCCCGCCGACGTATGTGCCGGTGATACCGCCTCAAAGGCAGGTGGTG
>JBIPMW010000328.1:0-6060 GCA_044376455.1 Crocinitomicaceae bacterium
CCCGAATATCCCGCCGGGAAGATGGGAATCCAGATCGACGGCCCGACCGGCGAAGTCCAGTTCCTCGCCTACATGTCCGATCTCGCCGGCTACGCGCCGCTCTCGACGACGACGCTCATCACGACTCAGTTGCAAGCCCTCTTCGATTCGATCTACACGAAGCCCGAAGCCGACGACCGCTACGCCGCGAAGGCCGACAACACGCAAGCCGTTCTCGCCGGCACCGTCGTCGCGAAGGGGTACGGGTTCGGCGACGCTGCCACGCCGCCGGCCGCCTTGACCTATGTCGACACGGGCGAGGGTTTCGGCCCGCGGCTCGTGTTCGCCGTCGGAGCCGTGAACGACTACGTCGCGCTCCGCAGCGACTTCGAGCCGCTCTCCGCCCGCATGAAGACCCTCGAAGACCGAGCGGTCGCTGCGTCCCCGGCCCCAGAGCCCGGCTCACCGGATTACTACCGAAAGGACATCGCCGACGCCAAGTTCATGACGAAGGACGACGGCTTCTCGAAAGTCGACATGAACAACGCGATGGCGCTCTCGCTCTACTCGCGAGCGCAAGTCGACGCGAGACTCGCCGCGATTTCGCCGATGGGCGCGACATCGATCAACGATCCGGCCTTCGCCGATCTTCGCGTCTCGATCTTGAGCGAAGTGAAGAGGATGTTGGCCGGTGGAACGAAGATGCCGCCGCCCGACATCGACTGGACATGGATGGTTCGTATGGATGGGTCGCGGGAGTCTGTCTCTACCGAGATTCAGGCGAGGATGATCGGTGGTTTCATCGAACTAAAGGGCACCCTGTCATTCGGCGCTGGTAGCGGCTCGTGGGTGCCGCTGCGACTTCCCCCGCAGTTCCCGTTGGCCGAAATCGACGCGAGCTACCCGCTGGCAATGCGGCTCGTCGGGTCTGCGGTGACCTACGGGTACTGCTCAGTGAGCAGCAAGAGCCGAGACATCTCCTGTAGTCCCGGAGCGAGGTCGAGCGAAGCAAACTTCTCGGGCATCCGCTTCAAGGCCGACTACTAACCCGTGATCGCCGTTGAACCGCTTCACGGCGACGTCGTCGCGATCCTTTTCTTCACTCTCGTCTTCATGTTTTTCGACTGGCTCCGGGATCGATAGCCATGCCTCAAATGTCCTACTGGAACGGCTCGCAGTGGGTGCCGCTTGTCGGCAGCGGCGTCCCCGGACCGGCCGGCCCGCCGGGTGAGTCGATCGAAGTCTTTGGGCCGCAGACGGAACAGCCGGCCGACCCGAAGAAGGGCGCCGTCTGGCTCATGTCGGCAATGCGGATCGAGACCGCCCCGGTCGAGGTCGCAGCGCTCGAACCAACGACCGTTACACCGTCCACGATCGCGGCCCCGTCGGCTCCGACCGTCGTCTCTATCCAGCCGCCGGCCGCGCCGGCATCACTCTCCCGCGAGGTCTAGCTCCATGGCAACGAAAGACGTTCTCTATTACGACGGCACGCAATGGGTTTCCGTCCAGGGTCCACCGGGCGCCGATGGTTCTCCCGGCCAAAAGGGCGACCCCGGCGCCGACGGTGCGAAGGGTGACAAAGGCGATCCGGGTGCCGACGGTGCCGATGGCGCCGACGGTGCGAAGGGTGATCCCGGGCAGGCCGCGACGGTCAGCGTCGGCACCGTCACCGGCACCGACTACGGCAACGCCCCACAGGTGACGAACGCCGGCACGACGGCCGCCGCCGTGCTCAATTTCGTCATCCCGCAAGGCGAGCCCGGCAAGGACGGCTCGGGCGTGACGATCCAGGGGGAGGCCACGACCTATCCTCCGACCGGCACCCATGCCCCGGGCGATATGTTCATTCTCACGGCCGGCTCGCTCGCCGGCGCTCCGGCTAGCTCCTCCGGCCCGGCCGCCGTCGGCGACGGCATCGTGTGGAACGGGACCGGCTGGACAAACGTCGGCGCGATCCGCGGGCCGCAGGGCATCCCCGGCACTCCCGGCACCGCGGCGACCGTCGCCGTCGGGACCGTGAACGAGGGAGCAACGGCGGCCGTGACCAACTCGGGGAACGCGACGAACGCGATCCTCAATTTCACGCTCGTTCCCGGCCGTGACGGTGCCGATGGCGCACCGGGCGCGAAGGGTGATCCCGGTGCAGACGGTGCAGACGGGGCCGCCGGCGAAGATGGTCTCAGCCAGCAGTGCTTCGTCCAGGCTACGACCCCCGCCGGTGCTCGTGCCGGCGCCGTCTGGATCCAGACGGCTTGATTTCATCCCGCCCGCGCGGGTCGCCGGTTTTGGAGAAAATCCCGGCGGCTCGCGCGGTGCGGAGTCACTCCTCAACAAAGGGCTCGCTTGCTATGGATCATGTCGTCGAGTTCTACCGCTCCCTCTCGACCGCGGCGATCGCCGTCGCGGTCGCTCGCGAGCTAGAGAAGAGGTCGAGCAATGGCAAGTAAAGACGTCAAGGTATTTGACGGAGCGACATGGCAGTCGATCGTCGGCCCCCCGGGACCGTCACAACCCAGTGCGGACTTCGGGAACATCATCGAGGTCGGCAGCGACGGCTTGCTGTATGCGTGCGAACCGACTCGTGTTCGCTTTGAAGAAGTCGATAGCCCGCCGTTGGACAACTCGCCGATCAACTACATCGACTGCCACGGCGAGACTGCCCACGCCTACGAAAACGCCTATCCGGTCGTGTGGGGACAGAGCGTGATTCCGGCATCCGCGCCGTACATCGAGACGAGCAGCTTCGTACTTGGCTCAAGGCGCTACGCGGATCTGTTCAACAACTTCGAGGCCCAACTCGATCTGCTGGGATCATCGACGGCACTGCGCATGTCCGTCCTCAACGACCTAAACGGCAAGCTCTCGTCTGGAGCGATCATCTCCTGCCGTGGCGGCTCCGCCGCCCCATCGCTGGCATTGGAGATCCCCAGCCCGTCGACTTATCGTGACTTCGACAAAACCGGCACGGTCTACCCCGTCGTCGAGTTCTTTCCTACATCGGTCGACATCGACGGCACCATCAACATCCGCGCGACCGCAAATCCAGCCGACAAGCGGAACGCGACGGTCTTCGTTTCGTCCGACGGCTCTCTCGTTATCGGAAACAGGTCAGACGCTAACGCGATTCAGGCGTCCCTGACGCTTGACCGGCTCGGCAACATCACTGTCAGCGGCGCGACCGTCGGCGCTCTCAACGCCGGGCAGTCTTCCGCAGTTGAAGCAGCGGAAGACTTCGTCGTGGGCTACCGTGGGATGCTCTGCCACGGCGTCGCCAACTATGACGGACGCCTAGCTATTCTCAACGTCACGAATCAAGCCGGGCAGTTCAACCTCGCATCCAAGGACTTCAACACCGGCACGGTCACATGCTCCTATCGAATCCAGGCGCAGGCCACCGGCACCTTCCGGATCTTTGACGTCACGGCCAACGCCAACCGTATCTCGTGGGCGACGAATGGCGACATGACCGTACCCGGGAATACGGCTTTCCAGGGGGCGACGAACACATTCCGCCAAGCCTCGATCAACAGCGAAGCGCTCGGGCCGATGCAGTTCGTCCCGCTCGATAACAACGCCCGACAACTCGCCGCGTCCGACATCGGGAAAGTGATCCTGTTCTCCGGAACGGGCGCCGTGAACATCAACCTCACGACCAACGCGGCGATCCCCGTCGGGTCGGTAGTCGAGATTCTGAACACCGCCACCGGGACCGCTTCGATTAGCTCGGACGCCTCCACGTTCTTGTTCTACAACGTCCGGAACACTTACTTCGGCGGCGCCTCTGCCGACGTCGAGTTCTCAGGACGGTTCACGACCGTCAGGCTTATAAAAACGGCATCGAATACATGGATCGCTATCGGCGATCTGGCAAACCCAAATAAGTGACACATGGAAGCCGACGAAAAACATCTTCCGCAACCAGTCGTCGACGAACACTTCGCCATTGGTGCGTTCTTCTCGCAAGTGGTGAAAGAGATCGAGGACATCCAGGCCCAAAGGGAAGCCGCCTACCAAAAGGCTATGCAGCCGCTTCCCGAGGAAGACGAATGAGCATCCCGATCCGCCTTGCCGGACAGAAAATCCGCGGAGCGATCACTCGTTCGCAGACGACGGGGTATTTCTCGATCGCCTACGGCAACGGACGTTTCGTCGCCGTTGGCAACCAACTCGGCTCTGCTTCCGGGGCCGACGCCGGCGACGGTCCCGCCGTGACAGCGCCGGGAGCTAGCGTTTCGTCAGACGGCGGGTACACATGGCGCGACGTCGCGCTGCCCTACTTCGGCCAGAAGCAGATCTACGACCAGATCGTCTACCGTGATGGATGGTGGGCTTGCTCGTCGAAGTGGCTACGGTCCGGGGTGAATCAACATTACAAGCTGTTGTCGCGAGATACGCCGCAGCTTGATTTCTGGAATCCACTGTTCACAAAGCCGTCGATGGGAACGACCGTCAACGGATGGGCAATTCTCAGTCTTGACGCTAGCCCCGACGGTTACATGTATGCCGGCATCGCGCCCGGACCAGTCGCGGGGACAAGCTACACGACGAACTTGACGACGTTCGACGCTCGCACCGACGCGACCTATCCAGCGGTGACATGCACGGTCTGGACCGGCCGACGGTTCATTTTGTTTTCGCAGTGGAACACGTTCGCGACTCAGCCCGGGAACATCTCCGCCGCCTACACGCTTCCGCGTGCCGTACCGTGGGGGGCAAACGCAGCTAATGCCGGATGGGTCTACGCCGCCGCCAGCGACGGCACCAACGTCATCGTCACGACTACGGACACCCGATCGCCGACGGGAAGCCCGATAGCCCCCGGCCGGCACCTCTACCTGACGACCGACGACGGAGCGACATGGCGAAACTACGGACGGATGCCCGGCCAGGAATCCCTCGAAGGGCTCTGCTACTCGCCGAAGCTCGGACTATGGTGCGCAGTCGGTTACGACCGCGCGACACTTTCTAGTGTGTGCATCATCGGCCGTCCCGGCCTCGAAGGCGGGGTCTTTACGGACGCCGGCGGAGCGAACCGCTGGCTCTCTCGCGAGTTGCCCATCGGGCTATGGAACGCCGTCGCCAGCGATGGAGAGTCATTCGTTGCGGTGTCGCAAGACGGGCTCCGCTTCGTGATCGACCTAGACGATCGTGAGATCGCACAACTCGGCGGAAGACGAAGCTAGAAGGAGCGATCGATGCCTAACCCCTTTGAGTCAATCCTGCCAGTGCCAGCAGGGACGATATGCCTTGCCATGCACCTTGAAGACGATTTCGCAGAGAAAACGCTCGAAGAGATTCGCAGACATGTCGCAGATATGCGGAATCGCATAGCTGGATTTCCTCCAGTTGTGATTGTCCCGCGCGGAGTGCGGCTCGAAGTGATTATCGACCCCCGCGCGTGCCAGTGCGCGGGAGTGTGCGTCTGCGAGTAGGTGAGAGATCATGCCAAAGGCCAGATTCACGAGAGACGACACTGCCCGCCCTAATGCCAACGCTCGCGGCTATTGCTCTCGCTCTTGGCGGCTAGCCCGCCTTGCTTGTTTGGTTCGCGATGCTTGGCAATGCCGCCAATGCAAGCGCGTGATCGCACGCGCGGGAGAAGCCCATGTCGATCATGTCGTATCGAAGAGGCTAGGCGGCAGCGACGACTTATCGAATCTCCAAACGCTTTGCATATCGTGCCACTCGATGAAGACATGCAGAGAGAGACAATCGCCATCACAAGGGAAGCCGCCCGCGACATGGTGCGCGAGCGCGAGCGCTTCGAGTTGCTCCCCTTCGTGGACAAAGCGCGTGCCAAAGGGCTAGCTTTCCAATCCCCCTACCAGGGGGCTCGAGCCCCCATGGGGGGGAGGGGTCCGATTTTCGGAGGGTTTTTGCCCCAAACCACAGGCTCCCCCCGCGCACACCCGGCCCCAGTTGTCGCCTTGATTTCACGGCCGTAGAAACGGTTTCGCTTGCCTTTTTGGAGCTAGATCATGGTTATGCCATCGCTTTCGACCGAAGAAATGGAAGCCCGCGGCTCGTGGCGAGCCGCCCATCGAAAGAAGCACGCCGCCGAATCGAAGGTCGTGAAAGGCT
>JBIPMW010000357.1:0-6030 GCA_044376455.1 Crocinitomicaceae bacterium
CATGATAACTGAAAACCTCGCAAAAAGGCCAAGACTCCAGTTTCGGCGAAAGCCACAGGCACCGCTTAACAAGAAACTAATTGGTATCACAACCAATGCATTGGCGATCCAGTCGGCGCGATTTTCAATGCCCAGGTTAAACCAGGGAGTTGACTTCCAACTTGAAACTGCTTTTTGCCAATCGAGCGGGACGTACACTAAAGGCAGAATTGAAGCGTACACCAAAAGCGGGATAAGCAGGAACCCAACCAAGGTAAAAGTAAATCGGACACTCGAATCTCTGAAGGTGCGGCTCATGATATTCGGGTCTTAGACCATCTGATTATCGACGCCAATCGAGCGAATCCATACAAGAAAAAGAAGGTTATCGCCATCGATTGGGACCAAAATTTAGACCGGCCCGGACATGCTCTAATTGACTTAATGATCGCAGGGAGCATTCAGCAACTCGGCCCAAGGGCAAACAGTTGGAAAATAATGTTCCAAGCGAGTCAATTCCGCTGCTTAATCGCCAAGTTTAAAAAGGCCTGCGAGCCCGAGCACCATCCAGAATAGCCAAAGTTACCTAGTCAACGAAAATACACCGATGCAATCAACAGGAGAATAGAGTTGACAAAAAGTCGCACTCGGATTTACCGTACTGAAACCGTGCTCAAACCGTCTCGATCGATCAATAGTATCTCGGCGTTGGTCGTAACACCTATCTCCTTCAAATCCCCGTCCAATCGGTCTCGTTTCTTGAAAAGAAGCGGACCCTCGTACTCTAAGGTTTTTGTTTCTGCCCAATATATTTTTCCGGAACTCCGATCAGCGATGATGATTCGGTAGACCACCCCCCCGCGAATTGTCTCCGGGGCTGATGCAACAGCAACCTGCACCAAGGCATCAGGAACCTTGATCGGTTCTAGATCCTCAGTCAAACAAGCATGGTTTCGATGCCTCTCGTCGGCAGACTGATTCCAAAATTGAATTTGTGAATCAAGGGGTTGATAAATCGCGTGACTAAATCCCTGCAAAGCGGTTCTCTCTATCTTCGCTCCTCGCGAATCAGACAGATACTCGATTGCTCCTACTCGCCCCTGAGACGATCGTTTGTTGTCAAAAAGATCGTTGCTGGTCAGTAAACGATTGGAGACATAGTTTGCTTTTTCCTCTAAGTCAGTAGCATCCTCCAGGTCGCAAACCAACTGGTTCGAAAGGTATATCGCTCTACCGAAACCGGAATGGAAGTAGTCTCGAGTCTTTGAAGATATAACATTGTTTACAATCCAATTTTGAGAACGATTCCACTGGGATACTTTAATCCCAAAGGTGTCTGTGATAATGGTGTTTCCGAGGATTTTTACATTTCGTGATTCTACTTTCCCAAATGGCTTAGAATTAATACCAACATGTTTTCCTGAAATCCAATTGCCTTGAACCAACGCGTCTGCGGTGACCTGAATTCCGGAATCCTCTGAATTCAAGATGATATTTTCCTGAATGATATTTATCGGCCGACCTGCCTGGCCGGCACCATACACGGTAACCCCTGGATACTTGGTCCCAACAATGTAATTCCACTTTACGGTATTTCCGTATGAGCGGTTTTTAATCTCTATCCCGTCCCCTTGACTTTCTGGTCCCGCGGCGAGATCGTGTATGAAGTTACCGACGAAAAACGAATCGTGAGTCGTACGTGTACCGTCGTGTGAGCCTGCGTAGATTCCCTCTCCATTTCCTTTTGTTCCATAAATCTCATTGTCCACGAGATAGACAGATGAAGTGTTTCGAAAATTTAAGGAGATCCCAACATTGCCGACATCATAAATGGTACTATTGTAAATCATCAAATCGCTGGCGGTTTGGATCCGGACCCCCGTACTCCCACCAGTCACTTCGATCCCTCCAAGAGCGATAAATAAGGAATCTATAATATTGATGACATTCTCGGTCGGATCTGGTCGAGTGATCACCACTCCAGCCCCCTGGGCTTCTATTACGATCGGTGCGGTTGCTGTTCCATTAAGTTTCAGATCGAGCCTCTCTCGACTCGAATACACTCCCGGTTGCACCATAAGCATATCCCCTGGTACCAAGCTGGAAATCTTCTTCCATAAACCCGATCCGTTGGCCTCGGATGTTTGAGATGGATCGTAATCATGCTTCAAAATCCGCTTACCGCGATTCCCCCACCAATGGGGAAACTGGCTGGGAACTGCACCTTTCTTCCTCCAAAAAGGTCGCATATCTGTCGTCACTTCGTTATGTGGTTCGGCAACACTCGTCACGATGGATTCGCTCTGAACGACGATCGGCTCCTTGAACGGAACAAGGGTGGTCTGCAATTCCTGAGAATTCAGTGCGCTGATATGAATGATGACCCCCACTCCCGGCAATTCCGACGCCTCAATTGAGGTTTTTTTTTCGATCAATTCCAAGCGTCCAGAAACTCCGATTGTCAGGTTGTTTTGAATCGGATCGAAATATAAACTCAGACGATCGTGTTGATCGCCTAGTATTCCCTTACATAGCAGTTCGCTTCGTCTTGTAGCCCCGTCAGAGAGCATCCCCTTGATGATCCATAACTCGACCGATGCCGGATTGTTCGATTCCGTGTCCTTGCAGACGGCAAACGAAAGCCCGTCGGAATCGAAATGTTTTGATGGGTGAAAAGCAAGCAACGGTTTTGGACTCCTCCAAAACTCTGATAGGGTTTTTACCCGCCAAGTATCATTCCACTCCCAAACGATGCCCGACTTTATCTTGGCATTGAGATCATAAATGGGTTCGATCCCCCACATGAGTCTGGTGCGAGGAAAACACCCTGAATCCTGAAGCTCTTTGTTGTCTAGCCATGGATATGCATTCTGCTCGATTATCTTCGCATCTACATCTTGTGACACATCCAAATCGGTCACCCCTTGTATCGTGGGAACCAAGGTTTTCTGCCTATCCGGATCGGTGTCCAAGCTTGGTTTTTTTGAGTCATCTTGAAAGACTGAATCTGTTGTAGGCTCCTTAAGATCAAACGGCCCTCCCAAACCTTCCCCTTTGGGCTGCATCAGCAAGCTGTCTTCTTTGGGTTCCACCGATGGAGTAAGCGTCTGGATTCTCGTTCTTAAGCTCTCCTCCTGGCTCTTTATTCGCTCTTCGAACTGTTTGCGAGAAGGATGCTTGGAACCCATTGCGTCCAAGCGTTTACGAAGCGATCTGAGACTCCGTATAGCTTCGCTTACCTGCGAATCTGATTTCAGCTCCGAGCTTATCCCTTCCTCCAAAGGAAGCGGTGGTTGCTGCGCAAAACTACCGGTTGAAAGGAGTAACATGATTGCCAGGAGTTGTACCCAAGTACTCATTTTTCTACTTTGTTGTTCGATTTCATCCCAACGGTCTGGTCCCAGTTCTCAACGACTAGGACCACCAAGAAGACCGACAACCCACCGAAAAAGCTAGAGAGTATTAGCAAGGGAGTTGCATTTTTTGTCGAGATGACGACCTTACCCAATTCCACTGCGAGGCAATAAAACGAAACCATGGACATGATCTTGATGGTTGGCTGAATCGCATTTCGACTTGACCTGAGCAGCATGTACCAGGAAATACTTATTGTCACCGAGCACGCGAAAACGAACGCGATTCCCAATCGGCTCGCCTCCCAATGTAAATCCCATGGATAATCGGGAGTCGTCAATGGTAAAACCAACTCCCAGACACTCTCTTTAATGGTGGAGACCTCAATGGAAGGGAACCAGGGAGTCCACTCGAAAATCAAAAAACCGACCGAGAATGCAATCAGTGCGACACCACTTGAACGCAATCCCGCGAGACACTCCAGAACCTGTCGATGAATCCCAATCCGACCCCAATTTAATCGCATAAAGATTCCACACACGCTAGCAGCACCGAGCACTTGGAAGAGGATGTCATAGAGGGACGGATGTCGTTCCGCAAAAAAGTACTGGATCGCTTCCACAGAGAGTGCCGCAATGAAAACGAATGTCAGAACGGAAACCACTGGCCGCATGCCCTTAATCAGTCCTTTCCTCGAATCGGTCTGTTCACCTAGAGCATTGAGATACAACAACGCGATAGGACAACCTAAAAGGAGATTCGCCAGCATATCGCTTTTCCTTGGCATCTCCTTCAGCGAAAGCAAGAAACCTTCCATCAGGGAGCCACTACGATCCGTTCTTAGGGAAATAGGGTAGATCGAAAGATAAATCAGAACAAAGACCCAAACCCCAATACACTGCAATGAAAAGTGCAGGCTCGAATGGGCAAAACGAAAACAATAAACCAGCGAACCACCAAGCGCTGCCCCAACCGTGTAAGCGATCAAGTGGATCAATACATCCCCGCCGGATATGGTTCGTCCGGGAATAAGAACCTGCAGCAATTCAAGCGAAATGAGGTATAGAACAATGCCTACCTCGGCCGCGACGATCCACCAGATCCGCCGCTCCAGGGTATCCCCCGAGGCCAACCACCCCGAGGCCAACCACATTGAGAGGATGTATCCCGAAAAGAAACAGTGAGGAACGACAGACGATCGCCAAAACCGATCCGCTGAAAAACTCCAATCCGAGATCCCCCTGGCATCTCTTAGAAAGATGTTCAACGGAATCCACTCGAAAAAAAAAGGCGTCAGATACGTACAAGCGATTACTAAAAGACTAAATAACCATAGAAGCATCCAAAACCGACGCTCCCCATGTTGTTCCATCCCAGTACCAGTGGAGTCCAGTGCCCCAGCTTTACCCCTGATCATAGAGGATTCCCTAACGGAAAGCGAGCTACTCCATAAACAATCAATAGAAGGCTCATACGTATCGTACCAATCGGACCAGCATGGAGTCGCCTACCAATTTGCACAGCCCTAACTATCGAAGGGGCAACTAGCAGGATTAACAACAAGAAAAGAATAGCGAGCCCTTTTCCAATCCCCAGCATCCAGACGCTCAAACAAGCACCTAATAGGACCACGACCAGACCCATTACCACCCAAAATGGCCACAGCAAAGAAGGCAACTCGGAAAGCGGATACCCCTGTGTAGCCCATGCCTTCCAACCGCTGGTCCCTCTCCATCGCTCCTTGCGAAAAAAATCGATGAGTGTCTGTGGATCTCCATCGTGGTAAATGATAATCTTCGGATCGCAGATCACCCGGAATCCTGCCTTGCGAACCCGGAAGCTTAAATCGACATCCTCCGATGCGACCAGGTCGGTACGGAAACCTCCGACGCGTTCAAAAGCCGCACGTTTCACAAAGAGATTGCCCCCCTCGAGCCATCCGATGTCTCCAGGCACATCCGAGTAACGGCGTTGCAAGTTCAATGTTTTTGCCACCCAACTGCTACCTTCAGGAGCATGGTACCTAGCTCCTACCATCCCCGCCGATTCCTCTCGAGCAAGGGCCTCTAGGCCCGATGCCAACCAGCCCTCAGCGGGCCGTTGATCAGAATCGGTGAAGACCAAGATCTGACCCTTGGCCACCTGGGCACCCTGATTCCGAAGGGCACCAACGGTGAGCTTCGGACAGATCAATACCCGGTCGGCATGGAGCTCGGCTACAGCACAAGTCTTGTCGGTCGATCCGTTGTCGACGACAATCAGCTCAAACGCAATCCCCTGGCCTCGAAGTGCTTCGATGCATCGTCTGAGCCCCTGCGGGTTGTTCAAAACGGGAATGATGATCGATGGCGTGCTAGATTCAATCATTCTTACTCATTACCACTTTGTACGACCTCCACCAAAGTCTTGCGTCGCAAGGCCTAAGTCATCGTTTGCATACCAGTGCGTGGTTCCTCGCGAATACTTTCGTTTTATGACAGGACTAATCATTCGTGTTTTCGAAATACCGCGAGAACACATGACTCGGGATATGGGACATTGAGGGTGCTCAAAGCTTTCCAAGCTGACAGTTCTAGCGTGTTGAGTATTTGCCATTTGGAAGTAGTAGAGCAATCTGCCACTAATTCGAGCATCTCAGTTGTGAATCCTTGATCGCCAAAAAGTTTCCGCAGTTTAGATAGCGAGTTCATTTTGTAT
>JBIPMW010000295.1:0-6022 GCA_044376455.1 Crocinitomicaceae bacterium
TCCGCCGGTGGGGGCTGACCCATTCACCCAAGTTTTCCGCGAGCAATTCCGCGACGAGGTCACTGATGCTTCGATCTTCGGCACAGGCCCGCAGTTTCAGATTCCGGTGGAGGCGTTCGGGGATCCGCACATAGAGCGGGACGGTCGTCTCTTTCTTCTGCCGGGTCGCTGGTTTCTCCTCCTCCTGGCGGGCAGGAGACCGAGCTGGAGCAGGTGCTGGAGCGACAGGTGGAGACGGGGGAGCTGGTGCTGGCGGTGCTGTAGGTTCCGGGGCCGCGTGCCAGGTGGTGGGCCGGGAGAGTGGCGACAGGCCGGAGGGATATTGACCGTGGTCTGACATGGTTCCACCGCGTGAGCTGGGGTTGGGCCGGGGTCTGGAGGGGCCGTGGTTTTCAGGGTATCGGCACAATCCGACAGCCGGGTTGATAGTCTCTGACAATCACAAGGGATCTGCGGGGTGGATATGTGGGCCGGAGTGCTGTCTCCCCGGGGTCGCCAGGCTGCGCGATATCACCGTGGATATGCGTCTGACAAGTTGTCTGCCGGGATTGTCTGCCGGAGAGCTGCCTGGCTGACAAGCTGGCCAAGCTGCTGGCTGTCGGTCGATATGACAAGCTGGTCAGGCAGATAGAAAGACTTCCAGCGTGAGCCAGGGCGGGCAAGGATCCACCGTCAGCCGGGCGAGTTACCGCTGGTGATCTGTCTGCCTGACCGTTTCCAGACTGACCGTAATTCCGGACGCAATTCTTCAGAATTACGGTTGAAGTAGTGCTGAATACCCTATATAGTAAGTACATAACGCGGTTTTAAGTGTCTCCCGGGAGTGTCGGTCGTGGCCAAAGTCAACGCGGTTTCCTACGTCAGGGTTTCGGGACTGGGTCAGGCCGATGGAGACGGGCCGGAACGTCAGCGGGACGCGGTCGCCAAGTATGCGAAGAGTCAGGGTCTGACGATTGTCCGGGAGTTTCAGGATCTGGGCGTCTCGGGCCGGTGCGACATGAGCGACAGGCCGGGGCTGATGGAGCTGGTCCGGTTCGTTCAGGATGCCGGGATCAGTCTGGTGGTCGTGGAGAATTCCAGCCGCTGGGCGCGTGACGTGATGGTGGGGGAGATTGCTCTGGCCAAGATGCGAGAGCTGGGGGTGAAGGTGGTCGACGCCTCGGGAATCGACCTGACCGCCGGGGAGGAGGGCGACCCCACCGCCGTGCTGATCCGGCAGTTTATGGCGTGCTTCGCTCAATTCGATCGCGCCACCACCGTGGCCAAGCTGCGGGCGTCTCGTGAGCGGATCAGGGCCACCGGGGCGAAGTGCGAGGGCAGGAAAGCCTATGGCGAATTGCCCGGGGAGGCCGAGACCGTGGAGCTGATCCACAAGCTGCGACGGAAACCGCGTGGAGGAGAGCGTCTGTCGTTTCAGGGGATCGCCGATGAGCTGAACAGCCGGGGGATCCAGACCCGACGGGGCGGACCGTGGAGAGCCTCCACCGTGGGCCAGGTGCTGGGCCGGTAAACAGCATATCCCCACCACAAAATATATCGGCGAGCGGAAGAATACTCTTGTTTTTCAGGGGTCAAACGCTGTTTGGGTTGTTACTCAAATGGCATTTTTGCTAACATGGCATGCGTGGCGTCTGCTGGAGCAGGTGCATCAGGAGAGCTAGGGTTTCAGGAGCAGGGAGCTATGAGCGTGTCCGAGCAATTCCGGACGCTGATCCGCGAGTCTGGGGTCAGCCGTTACCGCCTGGCGAAAGAGTCCGCCGGTCGCCTCCATCAATCCGAGCTGGCCAGCTTTCTGGCGGGTCGTTCGCGTCTCGGGTTGGCCAAGCTGGATATCGTGGCCGAGCTGCTGGGCGGGGTGATCGTCTCCCGCAGCAAACGAAGAAACCCCGCCAGACAGGGCGTCTGACGGGGTTCATATTCAATCGGTGCCAGCGTGCTTCTCTGTTTGGCGACGGCGAACACGCGGGACACTGCACACCCCATATCCCCATGAGTGCAAACCCATGAACTGCCAAGCGGTGAAGCCAGGAGCGGGAAATTGAGTGCTAAAGATGATTGTACGTATTCGCACAATTCCGGGCAATCTCGGGACAGGTGGATCCGGGCAACGCGGCAGATCCGCTGTCCAGTTTGCGACGGGCCAGACAACTGCACGATATCCCCCGATGGGGCTGTGGTCTGGTGCGGGAGGGTGGAGTCCCCCCGGCAGAACGCGGGAGGGCAATGGTTCCACCGGATCGCGGATGGGGATCGCTGGCGACTCTGGAAACCGTCCCCCCGGCAGCCGAAGCAGCGTGACCGTCTCCCGGCCGCCACCGTGGGTGAGCTGCTGGAGCGTCACCGAAGAACGCTGACCCCGGTCCTCCTGGCCGAGCTGGAGCAACGTCTGGGGGTGCCGGTGCCCCCGTCTGCCGGGGTTGGGTGGTGCCCTACTCGGGAGGCGTGGTCGACCCCGCAATACGACGCGATGGGGCGTCTCACGTCGATTCAATACCGCTACCGGGATCCGTCCAAGCTGGAGGATCCGACCAAAGACAAAAAGAACCTGGCGGGTGCATCGTCAGGGTTGGCGTATCTCCCCGGGTCGCTGGAGGCCGAGACGCTGGTGCTGGTGGAGGGCTGGAGCGACGTGATCGCACTGCATTCCATCGGGGTCTGGGCCGTGGGCCGGGCAGGGGTCAGTGCGCAGGTGGGGATGGTGGCCGAGCTGCTGGAGACCGCCGCCGCGTCTCGGGTGGTGCTTCTGCTGGAGAGGGACCGGAAAGCTGATGGGTCGTGGCCAGGGCGGGATAAGGCGCTGGCGTGGGCCAGCAGTCTGTCGGGTCTGGTGGGGAGGCGTCTGGAAGTCTGTCTCCCGCCGGATCCGTTCAAGGATGCGAGGAAGGCGATTGTCAGCGGGCTGAACGCCGAAACCTTCTGGGCCGGGGTGGAGTGGCTGTCACCCGTGGGGACGGATGCGATTGTCAGCGGGCCAGACCTGACATTGCCAGTGGTCGACCTGGCCACCTACCGCCGTGAGCTGGAGCGAGGCCGCCAGGAGAGTCTCGGGAGACCGGGGATCTATTTCGATGCCAGTCCGCCAGGTGCTGGGAAGAGTCACGCGGACCGGCAGATTCTGGCGGGTGGTCCGGGTCTGCTGGTGCTCCCGACTCACGCAAACACAAGGGAGGAGACCGCCAAGCTGCGAGCCGCAGGGGTCGATGCCGAATGTGGTCCGGAGCTGACCGTGGTCGGGGAGGATGAGCCGGGTGGAAACTGCTGGAATGAGGAGGCGTTGAAGGTCAGGGGGATGGGGCTGTCGATGCAATCGGTCGTCTGTTTCCGGTGCAAGTTTCGCAGAGTCCAGAAAGATGAGAACGGCGAGGATATCGGTGGTGACGGTCGCTGTGCCCGCGAGGGTTACATCGGCCAGCTTGACCGGATGAAGTCAGCCGACGTGCGAGTGGTCACGCATCAGCGGGCCGTGGTGGAGGGGTTGGCCAACCTGGCGAACGGGGCCACCTATGTGAGCGTGCATGAAAACGCGTTGGGCGTGCTCAAGCCGGTGGTGAACGTGACACCGGTCGACGTGGAGGGCGCGTTACTCGTGATTGATCGCCTCCTGAATCAGGAAGGTCTGAACAGCAAGAACCCGCCAGACGACGAGCAGCAAGCGGTGCTCCTGGCCGTGGCCGAGACGCTGGACGTAATGCGGGCCGCGCTCGAGTCTGACCTGGCGACAGGCTGGTTAGATACCCCTGCAATCCTTCCGGACATGGCCAGGAAGGTGCACGCCAGGTTGTACGCTGCCACGAAGCATTACCACCGGTCCAGACCGCTGGAAATCAACTGGCGGGGAATCATGTCAGCCGTGGAGGGGGACCGGGTCGCTGTCGTGGTCGACCATTATCACCGCAAGGGTGGAGAGAAGGTGGAGGAGCGCGGGCTGGTGGTGATCGGGTCGAATAGGCCGCCTTCTGGAGACGATGCTCCCCCGGTCTGGCTGTGCGACGGTACGGGGTCGCTGGAGGATCTGGGCCGGATCGTTCCGGGGATCGTTGACCGTACTCCCCGGATGCGTCTGGTGGACCGTATGAGAGTCAGGCAATTGACCACCGGAGACGTGACGGAAGGGGCGTCCCCGGCCGCTGTGGTGAAGAAACTGGGCGGGGTGCTGGCTGACAATCCACACGCGACCAAGGCCGGGGTGATCTGCTGGAGGAAGCATCGTCCAGCCGTGGAGGAGTTTCGCCAGGCGGGAGGGCTGGGTGAGCGGGTCAATATGGTGACCCATTTCGCGAGCGGGGTGGACCGGGCGAGCAACGTCTGGGTGGAGGGAGGGCCGGGTCAGGAGCGGTGCGACCTGATTGTGGTGCTGGGGACATTCCGCCAGGGGGAGGGTGCGGTCAGAGTCCACCTACTGCGGACCGGTCGCCACAAGGCCGCCGCCAAGCCGGTGCCGGTCTGGGGGGTGGTGCCGTGGATCGGCCAGGTGGAGACCGGGGAGACGCGGGTGGTGAACGGGCTGGGGTATGTCTCGGATCCGGAATGGCAAGCCGCGTCCCGCTGGCTGGTTCGATCTGCCACCGTCCAGGCTGTGGGCCGGGCGAGGGCAATCCTGGCGGACGGGTGCGAGTGCATCGTGCTGTCCCGCGAGGAGGCCGGGCTGGAGCTGGCCGAGTCCACCGCCAAGCCGCACATATCAGCCGGGGTTGATAAGCTGCTGGCTGTCATGAAACGTGAACAGAAGTCAATTTCCACCGGTGGAGAAATTGCGCACAAACCCTATATGAAACCTTATAGGGAAACTGCGCATATTCTCTCGGTGGCCAAACTGGCCGAGCTGCTGGGCGTGGACCGGAGTACGGTTTCCCGGTGGCTGACCCTGGCCGAGCGACGGGGCTGGGTCGTTCCGGTCCGGGGCGGGGTCGACGTTCCGGGGCGGGGTCGTGGTCGTGGGGTTGGTTGGCGACTCGTGGAGGCCGCTGATCCGCCGCAGGCCGTGGAGACCGTGGTGGAGCAGGTGGAGGCCGCTGATCCGCCTCCTGATGGGATCGTGGTCGTGGGGCCGGTCGACCTGGCTGTGGGGGAGACCACCGTGGTGGGGGTGAATCAGGGTCCCCCGCCTGACCCGCCGCCGCTGACCGAGACGCGGACCGAAGTCAGACCAGTAGTTGCACAGCCGTGGACCGTCAGGGGTGAGCCGGAGTCATGGTCAACAGGGAGGCCGCCTCCAGTCCCCCGGGGTGAGCGATGAAGCTGATTCTCTTTCCGGCGTGGTCGGGCGTCTCGGGTCGTGGTGACTGGGTGATCTGGGCCGCGGTGCTGTCCATCGTGCTGTGGGTGCTGTTCTCGGCCGCCTCGCGCGCGAGACACAAAGCTGGCCGTGGTCGTTCCGGTCGTGGATAATCCAGACTCTGAGCCCACAAGCCGACGAGAAACGATCCGAGTTGCCGGGGCCGGGCAGGAGTCACCCCCGGCAGGGGAGGGGCAACCCGCGTCTCTGGGGGGAGTTGCATCCGGACCGCACTGGTCCAGCACGCATATATTTCAGACTGCCCGGGGAAAAAACAGGGGCAGGGGGAGGTTTTCGATCCGGCCGAGATTGCATCCGAGCCGCGATTGTCTGGCGCGAAAAACATGGCAAAATCAAACGACATAGCCTCCAGACCCCGCCACCATAGAGGGGGGATTGGGGGGGATCCGCGTGGAGACCGTGGTGGGGCCGCGAGTGAACGCTGGCGGTTGTCTCACGCTGTGTGACCCCTCGGCCAGGGGGGCAGGGGGTCGCTGTCGGGAAAACGACTCTCCAGAATCGGCCAGGAGCGTCTCGGGACGGGAGGCGAGGGTGAATCCCCGTCTCTCCCGGTGGAGGCGTCAACGGGGCGAATAGAACGCCAGGCTAGGCCGAGCGATTCCGCCGGTGGGGGCTGACCCATTCACCCAAGTTTTCCGCGAGCAATTCCGCGACGAGGTCACTGATGCTTCGATCTTCGGCACAGGCCCGCAGTTTCAGATTCCGGTGGAGGCGTTCGGGGATCCG
>JBIPMW010000119.1:0-6015 GCA_044376455.1 Crocinitomicaceae bacterium
ATCTTTGGTTGTGCAAAATCATAAAGTTGTCCTTTGATATTCAAAAAACGACTTCTATGAAAAACTGCACTTAGTTCCTTACCCTGATTCATGACACAAACACAATTACAATACACAAATGTAATGACTATTTGTCGAGAGATTTTTGAAAAAAAATCTCATGACTACGGTCTGTCTTGGCGAATTCTAAGACCAAGTTCTCTCACTGATCAATTATTCATCAAGGCCCAGCGCATCAGAACCATACAAGAAACGGGTGCCAGCAAGGTCGATGAATCCTTCGATGATGCCTTTCAAGCAATTGTCAATTACTGCATCATGGCCATTATTCAAGTGCGCATTCCGGCGGGTTTACAAGATAACATGACACCAAAGGAAGCGATCGTGCACTACGATCATATTGCGGCAGAAGCCGAAGCACTCATGGAGCGCAAAAACCATGACTACGGTGAAGCGTGGCGCGACATGCGCGTGAGTTCCTTGACAGATCTCATCTTGAGTAAAATTATGCGCATCAAACAAATTGAAGACAACGCGGGGCAAACCTTGGTCTCAGAAGGGGTCGAGGGCAATTATTTTGATATGCTCAATTACAGTGTCTTTGCGCTCATTCACCTTGGGAATTGTTAACGCGCTGTTAAAGTCAAATGAGCTTGCAGCCAACCATTTATTTTCGTTCTTATAAATCGCTAAACATGCAAAACATTGAACGCTACTTACCTTGGTCTATTAGAATCCTAATTGCAGGATTATTTTTGGTGTCTGCTTACGGTAAAATTTACCCAGATCCTTCCGCATACGGTACGATCTCTATGTTTGAAGTAAAGCAGCTTTATCCACTTGGGTTTACTACCGAACTTGCTAAGATTTTTTCTCGTTCATTAATCGGTGTTGAATTTGGCCTAGGTGTGCTGTTGCTCTTTCCATTTGATCTTAAGAAGTACGTTATTCCGGCGGTTGTCTTAATGCTTGGTGTTTTTGTGGTGCATTTGGTAATTCAATTAGCTACAACTGGCAACCAAGGAAATTGTGGTTGTTTTGGAGCTTTATTACCCATGACTCCACTCGAGGCCATTTTAAAAAATGTGCTATCTATAGGACTATTATTCATTCTTTGGAAACGCTATGGCGCACATCTTCCAGAAAAATCAAATATTTGGTTTCTGACTACCCTTATCAGCATTTGTATGCTTTTGATGTTTATTTTCATACCAACCTATAAGGCAGTTAAGGCAAGCTCGGGAACTCCTAATGGACCTTCTTCCACGACTACTGCAGCAGGTAACGATACGCTTTCGAATCCCAATAATGGTGGAGTGCTATCCAGTCCAACTACCGTGGTTGATGCAAAGAACGCCAAAGACACCACAAAAACTGTCAAGCCCAAAGATCTTGGTCCTAAGCAAAAGCAGTCAGGTTATGCCAAATATTTTGCAGACATTGACCAAGGCAAAAAACTCATCTGTTTTTTTGCACCAAGTTGTGACCACTGTCGTGCTACAGCTAAGCAACTGACCGCCATGAAAAACAGCACGCCTGAATTCCCTGAATTACAAATTTTATTCATGGATGAAGCGGCCGAAGAAATTCCAGATTTTTTCAAGTTTGCTGGTGCATCTTACAATTATAAAGTATTGGACATCATAGAATTCTGGGGTGTTTTAGGTAATAACCGGGATGTACCCGGAGTGGCCTATTTGTGGAATGGGAATACTGTGAAATTTTACCATGGACCTGAAGGTTCGCAAGCTTTCAACAAAGAAGACTTGAAAACACAATTGCAAAAACAAAAGTTACGCTGATAAAACCCTTATTTTCGTTTATGCGAAATAAGATCCTTGCGGCAAATTGGAAAATGAATTTGACGCAACCAGAAGTCGATCTCTGGCTTCAAGAAAGTGCTAAATTTCAATGGAGTGCTCCTCACAAAGAGTTGCGTATCTATCCAAGTGCAGTGTTTATTCAGCAAGTGAGTTCAGTTTTTGATGCTGGTGCTCAAAACTTTTACTTTCTAAGTAATGGCGCCTTTACCGGAGAACTTTCTCTAGCACAACTCAAAAGTATAGGTATACAATCAGTGCTCATTGGGCATTCTGAACGCCGCGAAATATTCCACGAAGACAATCAAATAATTGCACAAAAGGTACAAGCCTGCATTCTAGAGCAGCTGCCCTTTATTTTATGTTGTGGAGAAACACTTCGTATTCGAAATGAAAACCAACATTTGTCATTCATTCGGGCGCAACTTCAATCAGCTCTACAAGGATTTTCTCCAGCATACCATCAATTACTCACAATTGCTTACGAACCAATTTGGGCAATAGGTTCAGGACTTTCGGCTGATCAAAACCAAATTATTGAAATGCATGGAGCAATTCGTGCGTTTTTGTTAGAATTTTTTGGTGAAGGAGGTAATGACATTCCTATTCTTTATGGCGGAAGCGTAACGCCTGCCAATGCCGCAGAAATTTTTAGCTGCACTGATGTAGCAGGTGCGCTTGTGGGTGGCGCTTCACTCGACCCTCATGTTTTTAACCAATTATGGGAGCAACTTTAAGATGAATTATTACGAACTAACCATTGACCTTCGCGATTTTGAAAATTGGTCAGATATATTGGTGGCTTATTTAGCGGAAATTGGCTTTGAAAGTTTCGTAGAGGAAGCGCCTTATTTAAAAGCCTATATTGCTGAAAATGAATACAGAGGAGAGGAATTGCTTCAGTTAATGAATGATGTTCAAAAAACCGGTGCGGGTATTGAATCCTTTGATTTAAAACTTTTAGCCCAACAAAACTGGAATGCCGCCTGGGAGTCACAGTTTGAGCCTGTTTATGTAACCGAAAGACTGCGCATTGTAGCGCCTTTTCATACGTTAGCGCCCTTTGACGGAATGGAGCTTGTTATTTTGCCAAAAATGAGTTTTGGGACAGGGCACCATCAAACGACTCACCTCATTTGCCAAACCATGTTCGACCTTGATTTTCAAGGCAAACGTGTACTCGATATGGGTGCCGGAACCGGAGTTTTGGCCATCCTTGCCGAAAAATTAGGGGCGCAAGAAATTGTTGCCATTGAGATTGAACAATGGTCAGCTGAAAATATTTTGGAAAACGTCGCGCTCAATGGATCAACAAAAGTGAAAGCCATTCATGGCGGGGCAGAGGCCATTGGCGCACAACCTTATGACATGATTTTGGCCAATATCAATAAAAATGTACTCTTAGCACAAATGGCGTTGTATACAAGTGCGTTGGTGCCAAATGGCTTGTTATTACTTTCTGGGTTTTTCACGACAGATGCGCCGGATTTAATAGCTGCTGCAACTGCGCTAGGCCTGAAGCATCAACAAACACTAGACCGCGAAAATTGGGCGGTACTTCAATTTATCAAGCCATGAGAAAAATATTCCAAATAGCTTTAGCCCTTGTACTGACGTGTGTTCAAGCGTTATATGCCCAAACCTTCCCGAACGAACGCGATAAATTTGTCAAAACTTGGCAACAATTAGTCACCGATGAAGCTGCATTGGCTTATTTGAAAGCCGATTTTACACAGCAAATCAAAGGGTCTTTACTCAACGAGTCGCAGTTTAAAAAACTCTTAGACAACTGTAATTCATTGGCAAAAAAGGAGGTGCCAACTTTTCCAGATATCTATCATTTCATGAAGGCGAGTATTGCTATTGTTGAGCGAAAAGTGAATCCGAGTCTGGCCAACCCCTGGACCCTATATGTTTTTGATTACGCCGCTAGTCCAGATGAAAAACTCAGTACTTTTTTACAGTTTTCTGTAGACTTCTTTCAAGATTTTTCATTTTTCAAAGACGCAAATTACCGCTGGACCACAAGTGGAGGAACGGTAGAATGGTTGGAAGCCAAAACTTTACAAATCAAAGTTCAACAAGCCAATTTGAAATGTTACTACTTCACCAAACAAGGCAATCAGGATTCAATCGTAGTTTATCAAACTTCAGGCGTTTATGATGTACAAAGTAAAAAATGGGTAGGTGCTTCAGGAACAGTCAATTGGGAGAAAGCGGGTTTAGCTAAATCAGAAACCTATGCCGTACTCAAAAACTATAAATGTGACTTCAATGCGGCTAAACTCAAGGCAGATTCTGTCTTATTGACTACACCTTATTTCAGTACCCCAATTTTAGGTAGGCTAACCGATCTTACCTACATGGATCTTACCGAACAGGAGTCGGCTCCAAAGTTTAGCTCCTATGAGCAACGTTTGAAAATTATCAACCTCCGAGAACAAATGGACTACGACGGTAGCTTTACGTTGAACGGTGCCGATTTTATTGGTAAAGGAACGGCCAGTAATCCGGCGAAGCTCATTTTTAAAAGGGGAGGAAAGGCACTTTTCGAAATCAGTGCGGATGGATTTGAAATGAGCCCTCAACAAATTGTGGCGCGCGATGCCAAAGCAATCATGCGTTATAAAAATGGAGATTCTATTAGTATCCAAGAGTGTTTTTTCACATTTGATGAAACGCAGCAATTATTGCGTCTGGCTGCAGGGCAAAAGGGCACAGAATACTTCCCTTTTATTGACAACTACTTCAAGGTTTACTGCTACGCGCCGATTTTAAATTGGAAAAAAGGAAGTCCAGAACCTTACTTTACTTTTGATGTAGGTACAGCGCAAGAGCGAAAAATGGCGCGTTTCGAATCGATGGATTATTTTGATGCCAATCTTTATGGTAAATTTTCTGGTGTAGGTGGTGTTCATCCTTTCAATCAATTGGCAAACTTAGCCAGCGAAACAGGTAAGACTTTATTTACAGAAGGCGAATTGGCCAATGCCATGAAGAAAACCATCGATCAAGTAAAACCCCTCTTTGTAGATTTGGCGGCTTCAGGTTTTTTAATTGCCGAATCCAAACAAAAAAAATGGCTCGTTTCGGAAAAATTATTGGCTTATGCTGCTGCAAGCCAAGGGGCTACAGATTTCGATAATTTACGCATTGAAAGCGACCTCCGAAAATCTAAAGAGCAGGCCTATGCCACCATCCAACTCGATCAGCAAGTGCTGTATGTGCGCGAAGTCAAGCAAGTTGTGCTCTCAGCAACCCAGCAGGTGAGTCTTTTTCCAGACACTACATTAGTGACATTATTACAAAACAGAGATATCGTTTTCTCAGGACTATTAAAAGCAGGTAAATGTGAGATTCTTACTAAGCAAGCCAGATTCGAATACGACAATTTCTTGGTGAATCTGTACACAACAGTCGATACCCGATTTAGGGTCAAACCATTACAGAAAGAGGATGGCACCACACCGATTGAAATGCTCAGTTCACTCAAAGGCCTCAGAGGAACGGTCTATATTGACTTGCCGTCCAATAAAGCAGGGAAAGTTGCGGGTAACGGGCGTTTCCCTTACATGACCACCGCTGCACCCTCTTTTGTCTATTACAATCAGCCTGAAATTTTAAGAGGGGCCTATGACAGCACTAGATTTTATTACCAAGTGGGCAACTTTGAAATGGATAGCCTCGACAATTTTTCAGAGCAAAGTTTAAAGTTAGAAGGTCAATTGATTTCAGCCGGTATTTTTCCGAAACTCAATGAACCTTTGCGCATCATGAAAGATTATTCATTTGGTTTTGTCACTGCGGCACCGCCCGAGGGCTTGGCATTCTACGAGACAAGTTCAAAATATAAAAATCAAATTTATCTTTCTAACAACGGTTTACAAGGTTCCGGAACCATTGAATTTTTACACACGACCGCTATTTCCAAAAAACTGACCTTTTTACCCGATTCAGCCATCGGACTTGTCAAGTTTTCAGCACCTGTACGCAGCACGGGTATTCGTTATCCGGTGGCCAGTGCAGAAAAGGCCTACATGAGTTATCAGCCCAAAAAGGCCAGTATGAAAATAGCAAGCTACGGTGAAGAGTTGCTGACGCTTTTTGCAGAAAATGCCGCCCTGGATGGTGAAATCACAATCAATCAAAATGCCATGACTGGTAAAGGCGCATTTTTTTACAAAGATGCCCAGCT
>JBIPMW010000120.1:0-6010 GCA_044376455.1 Crocinitomicaceae bacterium
TATTACCAAAGAAGACATCGGTACCAAAATTAGTGTAGATCAATACAACGAGGCTTGTAAAGCAGCGGTCATGCGCTATACCGATATCTGGAACGACCTCACCCTCCAAATGGGATATTGGGTCGACATGCAAAACCCATACGTGACCTACCAGCCCAAATACATGGAATCTGTGTGGTGGTTATTGGCGCAACTTTACAACAAAGGCCTTATCTATAAGGGCTACACCATTCAACCTTATTCGCCAAAAGCAGGTACAGGGCTTTCTTCACATGAGCTCAATCAGCCAGGCTGCTACAAAGATGTCAAAGACACCACCATTGTTGCAATGTTTGAAGTCCTAGCGGGGCAAGAACTACCATTTGCACCAAGTAGTTTTGCCCAACAAACCAACTTACTAGCCTGGACGACCACACCCTGGACACTTCCTTCCAATACCGCACTTACGGTAGGTCCCAATATTGAATACGCACTTGTCGCCACTTATAATCAGTACACTTTTGAACCGATTCAGGTAGTATTGGCAAAAAATTTAGTTGCTTATCAATTCTCAAAAGGTTTTGTAGCTGTTGAAAATCTTACTGACTTAAACCAATACGAGGCGGGAGCCAAGCAAATACTGTATTGTATTGTGGGAACTTGTAAGGGTCAAGATTTAGTAGGCCTGCGCTACAAGCAATTATTGTCTTTTGCGCAACCTGCTGAAAACCCAGCAGCCGCATTTCGCGTCATAGCCGGAGACTTCGTTACCACCGAAGACGGCACTGGTATTGTACACACCGCACCAACTTTTGGTGCCGATGATGCCCGTGTTGCCGCAGAAGCTGGCGTGCCTGGCTTATTGGTTAAAGACGAACGCGGCAATTTAGTCCCGTTAGTTGACCTCCAAGGAAAATTCAGACCTGAAGTTGGCCCATACGCTGGTATGTATGTCAAAAACGAATACTACGATGCAGGCCAAGAACCTGAGCGTTCTGTGGATGTACAAATTGCCATTCAGCTCAAAGAAGAGTGTAAGGCCTTCAAAGTGGAAAAATACGAACACTCATACCCACATTGTTGGCGCACTGACAAACCTGTGCTTTATTACCCCCTTGATTCTTGGTTTATTCGGGTTACTGACCGCAAAGAACAAATGGTGGCCCTTAACCAGCAAATCAACTGGAAGCCTGAAGCAACGGGTTCCGGGCGTTTTGGCAAATGGCTAGAAAATGCCAATGACTGGAATCTTTCAAGGTCTCGTTTTTGGGGTATTCCTATTCCAATTTGGTCTACAGAAGAAGGAGATGAGCGCATTTGTATTGGTTCAGTAGCTGAATTGATATCAGCCATTGAGCGCTCTATCGAAAAAGGTTTCATGGCACACAATCCATTTGCGGGCTTTGACCCTCAAGATTTATCAGATGCCAATTATCAAAAAATAGACCTCCACAAGCACATCGTGGATCAAATTATTTTGGTAGCGCCAAGCGGCAAGCCAATGAAACGCGAAGCAGACCTCATCGATGTCTGGTTTGACTCCGGTGCCATGCCTTACGCTCAGTTGCATTATCCGTTTGAAAATAAAGAACTCATCGATCAAAAAACGGCATTTCCAGCCGATTTCATTGCCGAAGGTGTTGACCAAACCCGCGGATGGTTCTACACTTTGCATGCCATTGCCACTATGGTATTTGGCGAGAAAGCATACAAAAATGTGGTCTCGAACGGATTGGTCCTCGATAAAAATGGCCAAAAAATGTCCAAGCGTTTAGGAAATGCTATTGACCCTTTTGAAACTTTACAAAAATATGGTCCAGATGCCACACGTTGGTACATGATCACCAATGCGCAACCCTGGGATAACCTCAAATTTGACCTCGACGGCATTGCTGAGGTGCAACGCAAGTTTTTTGGAACGCTCTACAATACTTATTCGTTCTTTGCACTTTACGCAAATATCGATGGTTTTGATTTTTCAGTTCCATCCATCGCCTTGACACAGCGTCCAGAAATTGACCAATGGGTCATTTCAAAGCTCAACTCACTCATTGCTGAGGTAGATGCCGCTTATGCCGAATACGAACCAACCAAAGCTGGCCGAGCCATCCAAGATTTTGTCAATGAGCAACTTTCCAATTGGTATGTGCGTTTGTGTCGTCGACGTTTCTGGAAAAATGACGACGCTCAAGATAAGCAGGCCGCCTATCAAACGCTTTATACTTGCTTGGAAACTGTGGCACTTCTTGCAGCACCAATTGCGCCATTCTACATGGATCAATTGTTCTCAGACCTCAATCAGGTAACGGGCAAAAACGGCAAACTCTCTGTACATCTTGCAGATTTCCCAAGCCCTGATCAAGCGGCTATTTTACCGCAGCTCGAGCGTCAGATGGAGCTTGCTCAACAAGCTTGTTCATTGGTTTTAGCGCTCCGCAAAAAACAACACATTAGAGTGCGTCAACCACTTCAAAAAATCATGATCCCAGTGCTCAATGAGCAGGAAGCGAATAACTTCCGCCATGTCACCGACCTCATTTGTTCAGAAGTCAATGTCAAAGAACTCGAATTACTCAGCGACAGCGGCATTCTAGTCAAATCCATCAAGCCTAACTTCAAAACCATTGGCCCAAAATATGGCAAGCAAATGAAGGGAATTGCGGCATTAGTTCAGCAGTTTGACCAAAATGACATTGCTAAATTAGAGCAAACCCAAACTTGGTCAGCGGATATCGACGGCGAGGTAATCCACCTGGACCTTCAGGATTTCGAGATTCAAGCACAAGACATTCCGGGTTGGTTGGTTGCCAGTGAAAACGGCCTTACGGTTGCACTTGACATTAGCATTACCCCTGCTCTAAAAGCGGAGGGCTTGGCCCGAGAGCTTGTCAATCGCATTCAAAATATGCGCAAAGATCAACAACTCGACGTCACGGATCGCATTACCGTGAAGTTAGACACTTCAGATACCGTGAAAGCTGCAGCTTTAGCTCATAAGACCTACATTTGTGCAGAAGTACTGGCAAACGATATCGTTTTTGAAGCGCTCGCTCAAGATAAATCGGAAGAAATAGAAGCAACGGCGGATACCGCTATTCAACTTATAAAATAAGTCCTCATGAACAAATGGCTCATTGATCAAAAAGAAACACAAACCCTAAGTGGCGCTTCCGTCAAGTGGTTTGATCATCAATTTTTTGAAATCAAGTTCGAAGGTAAAAAGTATCACGGCGAATTGGTTGCCGATCAATCCGAATTAGGACAGTTGACTATCCGAATCAACCACCGTACTTTTCAAGTGAAAAAAGCACACCCGCTAGATGACCTCATTGCTGCCATGGGCCTCGATAAACCAAAGTTGCGCAAACTCAAAGAAATGCAAGCGCCAATGCCTGGCAGAGTGACGTCCATACACGTAAAAATAGGGCAAGAGGTTCAACCCGGAGACGCGTTGCTTTCCTTGGAAGCGATGAAAATGGAAAATGTACTGAAAGCCGAAGGAGTTGGTGTGGTCAGTGCTTTGAATATTCAAGAAGGAGACGTTGTTGAAAAAGGCGGCCTACTGATTTCCTTCGAGTAATATTATTTGAGGTAGATTTTAATTTTTTGATCTTTGTTCAACATAAAACTTGCATCTTGAAAGCTAGGTGCAGAGAATATTTCACGGGCATTGTTTGAAAACCCATAGACTTCAGTGGGTGCCCCAAATACGTTTTTATCGAGTTTACCATTTTTATTTTCGTCATGATAGACAGCAAGCGCATACCTTCCCTGTGCTAAGTTTTTAAATTGGTAAAGGACCTTTTTTCCTTCTATTTTTACAACAACTCCTTTTAGTTGTTTGCCAAAAATGGGGAAATCCTTGCTTGAGTCAAAGAGTCCAATGAATACAGTTCCTTTAGTACCATTGAGACCCTCCACTTCAACTTCCAAATTGAAATTCCCTTCAATAAAAAGGAGGGCAAAGCAGATCAGTATAACTTTCATCATATCTACTAACAAACTTAAGACAAAGCAGTTCATCCAAGAAGGGAATCCCTAACTTTGTTGTATGAATAAATTTGTTTTGGTTACAGGTGGTGCTGGCTACATTGGTTCGCATACCGTAGTTGCACTCCAACAAAAAGGTTACACTCCAGTCATTGCCGATGATTTTCGCAATGCCAATGAAATTGTCTTTAATGGGCTTACCCAAATCTTGGGTGCAGCACCAATTTTACATCGCATCGATGTTTGTGATCAAGAGGCGCTCCATCAACTTTTTGAACAATATCATTTTGAAGGCGTCATCCATTTTGCAGCCTATAAAGCAGTGGGCGAGTCCGTAGAAAAGCCGTTATCTTATTATCAAAACAATTTGGTGGGTCTCATCAATGTCCTGAGCATGCTCGAAAAACACGAGGTGCGTAATTTTGTGTTTTCTTCTTCTTGTACAGTTTACGGAGAACCAAAAGGTGAAAAGGAAGTCAGTGAGGCAACGCCAAAACAAGCACCAGAATCACCCTATGGGTTTACCAAATGGATGGGCGAACAAATTATAGCTGATTTTCATAAAAGTGCCCCAAACAGCAAACTCATGAACCTGCGCTATTTCAATCCTGTAGGAGCACATCCTACTGCGCTCATTGGCGAATACCCAATCGGAAAACCGAATAATCTCTTGCCTTTCGTGACCCAAACCGCCATCGGAAAACACGCTCACTTGACCGTTTTTGGCAATGATTATCCAACCCGAGATGGTTCTTGTATCCGTGATTACATTCACGTGATGGACCTCGCAGAGGCACATGTAGCTGCGCTAGAATTTTTAGCCAAAGAAGCAACTGGTCTCCTTGAAGCAGTCAATATTGGTACTGGCAAAGGCACTTCTGTATTGGAAATTGTCGAGGCCTTTGAAAAAGTAACTGGTAAAGCGCTCCCGCATCAAATCGGGCCAAGAAGAGCTGGCGATGTCATAGAAATTTACGCCAACGCGAGTAAGGGTCAAGCATTATTGGGATGGAAAGCACGCCTCAGCATCGAAGATGCCATTCGCGATGCTTGGGCCTGGGAAAACTACTTAGCAACAAGCGCAAAACCATGATCATAGATACACATGCGCATATTTATGCCGAGGAATTTTCAGAAGACCTCGACGCCATGCTCCAAAGAGCAAGCGCGACTGGAGTAGGGGCTATTTTATTACCCAATATTGACGTCGCGAGCATCGCTGCATTGGAATCTTTAGCATCTACTCAAACCCAATGTGTCCCGATGATGGGCTTGCATCCAACCTACGTCAATGCAGATTGGCAGCAAGAGCTAGCAACAATTGAGGCGCAGCTTTTCGCTGCGCCTCAACGCTATTGTGCTGTTGGTGAAATTGGTCTTGATTTATATTGGGACAGCAGCTTTTTGGCGCAGCAACAAGAAGCGTTTCGGATCCAAGTGCAGTGGGCCAAAAAGCTCAATCTTCCTATTGCGATCCATGTCAGAAAGGCATTTGAAGAATTATTTGCCATCCTAGACGAAGAATGGACACCTGAGCTAAGCGGTGTTTTTCATTGTTTTACAGGAAGTAAAGAACAAGTGCAAAGGGTACTTAAATATCAAAATTTCTACTTTGGAATTGGCGGTGTTGTGACCTACAAAAACGCCGGCTTGGCTGAGGTTGTTAAAGACATTCCACTTGACAAACTGCTCCTAGAGACCGACGCACCCTATTTGTCGCCAGTTCCCTACCGCGGTAAGCGCAACGAGCCGTCCTACCTCATCGAGGTGGTCAGTAAACTACAAGAAACTTTGAGGCTAAGTGCAGTAGAAATTGAATCCCATACAAGTGCCAATGCGATCCGTTTATTCGGCTTGGAAAAATTTCTTACTTTCGAACATGCGTAAGATTTTATTGATCTATACAGGTGGCACCATTGGAATGATCACCAATGCTCAGACGGGTGCACTGGAAAGTGTCAATTTTGATCATTTACATGCGCACATACCAGAACTGCAACGTTTTGACCTCGAACTGACGGTGCGTAGTTTTGATCACCCA
>JBIPMW010000121.1:0-6009 GCA_044376455.1 Crocinitomicaceae bacterium
GTTGAGCTCGGCTAGTTCTTGCCCAACTGCTGCGGAGCGTTTTTCGTCGTTTTCTCTAAGAATGGCTGCTTTTTCAATTTCTAATTGCATGATCTTACGCTCCACTTCGTCCAATTCTTCGGGTTTAGAATTGATTTCCATGCGCAGTTTAGAAGCCGCTTCGTCAATGAGATCTATGGCTTTGTCGGGCAAGTGTCTGTCAGTAATATAGCGTTGGGAAAGCTCAACTGCAGCGATAATAGCAGCGTCTTTAATCAGCACCTTGTGGTGGTTCTCATACTTTTCTTTGATACCGCGCAAAATAGAAATGGCATCTTCCGTGGAGGGTTCATCTACTAAAACAGTTTGAAATCGTCGCACGAGCGCTTTGTCCTTTTCAAAGTATTTTTGATACTCGTTGAGCGTCGTGGCACCTACTGCTCTTAACTCTCCCCTGGCTAAAGCTGGTTTTAAAATATTGGCCGCGTCCATAGCCCCTTCTCCGCCACCTGCACCAACCAAGGTATGGATTTCATCGATGAACAAAATAATTTCACCCTCGGCGGCAATGACTTCCTTCACTACTGATTTGAGGCGTTCTTCAAACTCTCCTTTGTATTTTGCACCAGCCACAAGCGCGCCCATGTCTAATGAGTAAACTGTCTTGTTCTTTAAATTTTCTGGCACATCTCCATTGATGATGCGATGCGCCAATCCTTCAGCAATTGCCGTTTTACCCACACCAGGCTCACCGATTAAAATCGGGTTGTTTTTGGTACGACGCGTCAGGATTTGCAAAACCCTTCTGATTTCGTCATCGCGTCCAATTACAGGGTCTAATTTACCGGCCTGAGCCAATGCATTTAAATTTTTAGCAAACTTTTCTAAGGACTGATAATTGGCATCTTGCTGAGGCGCTTTGATGCTTTCACCATTTCTGAGTTCCATAATTTGTTGTTTTAAGTTCCGGATTTGTAACTGTTGATCTTGCAGCTGTTTGGCAACTTGGTCTTTGCCGCCAATCAAGGCGAGAAATAAAATTTCAATAGACACATATTGGTCCTTGAATTCTTGACTCAAAGTCATGGCCCGATTGACTACATTTTGAAAATCGTTGCTGACGTATAACTGTTGGGCGCCAGATACTTTGGGGTAAGATGCCACTATTTGAGTAACGGTTTTGAGCAGCAAAGACGCATTCAAATTATTTTTCTTTAATAGAAAGGGTACTACATCTTGATCTTGTTCCAATAAGGCGAGTAATAGGTGTCCTGGTTCAAGCGCTTGTTGGCTGCGTTCTTGAGCGCTTTGTTGGGCATAAAAAAGTATTTCTTGAGCCCTATGTGTGAATTTTTCTGTTTCCATCATGCAAACTATTTTGGAATGGGTGCTCAAAGCTCAAACCAAAGCAAAAATTCAAGACATTTTTTCCGACTAAGGCCGTGATGAATGTCAAAATAGCAGGTAATACCCCAAAAAAGTAAAAAGTGAACTGACAATGTAACCATTTCTGAACCGGACCCGTTAAGAGCTCACATGATGTATTCATTTTTAATGGTGATTTTTAGTGCGCTTTCGCTTGGCAATCAGGCAAAGGCTGAACTTCCAAAGAAACCTATTCAAAAAATTCAGGTGAAAGAAGGTCAAACTGCCTACTCCATTGCCAAAGAATACGGACTCACACTTAGCCAACTGCATCGCTATAACAATTTTGACCCTAAAGCAGACTACCTCGTTACCGGAAGCTGGGTTTATCTGCAAAAAAACAGTGCTCTTCGTGGCACTTCTCCGGACAAACAACTCAATCAAGGAGAATAAAATATTCCTGCATTCGCCGCATGGGGCTTGCAGGGATTGTTTGTTGTTTGTTTGAAAGTCCCGCCTCGCGCGGGACTTTTATTTTCATAGAGATTTTCATAGAGAATTTCGTATTTTCGTGGTCATGCAAAAGCTCGTTTTAATTTTTGTTTCTACTTTTTTTCTTTCGCTCAATGCAACTGCACATGAGTTTTATTTTGCCTATGCCGAGCTGAGTTTAAATGAACTGACCAATCGCTTTGAGGGCACGCTTATTTTCACGATGCATGATATTGAAAAAGCACTTGATCCGAAGGGGAATTTAATCGGAAAACTAGAATCCAGTGACGAAGCATCACCCATCAGAACACAACTCGAACGCTACATCAACCAACACATCAACATATCCTATGGCTGTGCGCTAGATTCAAACGCGATAGACGCCTTTTGCCAGACTGAATTTATTTTAGAAGGAATTGTACCTCAGCTCAATGGCACCATAGAGTGTTTTATCTCGGCTCCTGCCCACGCTATCTACACCCCATTAAACATTCAATTTGATGCGCTTTTAGAAGTTTTTCCACTTCAGCAAAACAAGCTTACCTTTTATTACAGAGAAAATAAATACACTTTGAATTTTATACCCGGAAATTTGATTCAAAGTTTACCTATCAAGCCATGAAGAACTTTATTCTATTTAGTACTCTTTTTATTGGAGCCTTTTCTTTTGCCCAGTCAAAATTTGCTCAACTCGACCAAGTATTACCAACAGCAAATTCTTACCGCACTGCTTCTGGTGCACCTGGGCATGCCTATTACCAACAAAAAGCCGATTACAAAATGAACTTGGTGCTCGATGACAACAAACAGCGCCTCGATGGTTTTGAAACCATAACCTACACAAATAATTCACCAGACCGCCTTGATTATCTTTGGTTACAACTCGATCAAAACATCTACGATGAAAATTCGGATACCAAATTGATTGAAGTTGAAAAAATGGAAAACTTCAAAAGTGTGGGTGACCTACGCAAGCGCGATTTCAAATATGACGGTGGCTTCAAAATTGAGCAAATTACCAGCACCAGTGGCCAAAAGATGAATTATTTCATCAACAAAACCATGCTGCGCATTGACCTTGCAAAGCCTTTACTTCCAGGACAAAGTATTTCTTTTCAAATCAAATGGTGGTATAACATCAATGACCGCATGCAAGTTGGAGGTCGTTCTGGGTACGAATATTTTGAAACAGACCAAAACTATTTATATACCATCGCACAGTTTTTCCCGAGAATGTGTGTCTACAATGATGTAACTGGCTGGCAAAACAAGCAGTTTTTAGGTCGCGGAGAATTTACATTGCCTTTCGGAGACTACGAAGTTTCGTTAACAGTACCTGCTGATCACATTGTGGCTGCTACTGGCGAGTGTCAAAATTATCCTAGCCTATTAAATGCCGAGCAGCGCAAGCGCTATGAATTTGCCAAAAAATCAAATAGCCCAGTAGTTATCGTGACCCAAACGGAAGCGGAAGCGGCTGAAAAGAACAAGAGCACCCAAACCAAAACTTGGATTTACAAAGCAACCAACGTCCGCGACTTCGCTTTTGCAACTTCCAGAAAATTCATCTGGGATGCGCAAAAACAAACGGTTGGTAACAAAGATGTTTTGTGCATGAGTTATTACCCTAAAGAAGGCAACCCTTTATGGGAGCGCTATTCGACCAAATTAGTGGCCCATACCATCAAAACCTATTCAAAGTATACCATTGATTATCCTTACCCAGTTGCCATCTCGGTACACTCTAAATGGATTGGTATGGAATACCCTATGATTTGCTTTAACGGTGGCCGACCAGAAGCAGACGGTACTTATTCCGAGGGTGAAAAATATGGTATGTGGGGCGTAATTATCCATGAAGTGGGACACAACTTTTTCCCGATGATCATCAATTCAGATGAACGTCAATGGACATGGATGGATGAAGGACTGAATACGTTTGTACAATACCTCACCGAACAAGAATGGGAAAGAGGTTATCCGAGCCGACGCGGCCCTGCTTATTTGATTGCAGACTACATGCGCGGTGATAAATCCGGGATTTCGCCGATCATGACCAATTCAGAATCAATCAAACAATTCGGAAACAATGCTTACGGAAAACCAGCTACAGCATTGAATATCCTTCGCGAAACCATCATGGGGCGTGAACTTTTTGACTACGCCTTCAAAACCTACTGCGAACGTTGGGCATTCAAGCACCCTACCCCTGCCGATTTCTTCAGAACAATGGAAGATGCCTCTGCGGTTGACCTAGATTGGTTTTGGCGTGCTTGGTTCTACTCCACAGACAACGTGGATATCGCACTTACCGATGTCAAGTGGTTTCAGCTCAACACGCAAAACCCTGTATTAGAGAAAGCATTTTTGCAAAACCAAGAACAGCAAAAAGATGCATTCATTGGCGATACGCGCAACAAGACGGCAATTGAACAAACAGTCAATGAAAAGGATGCTAAAATTGATGATTTCTATGCCAAAAGGGACCTCTATAAAGTAGATGCGCTAGATGACAAAGCATATCAGAATTTTATATCCAAAACCAGCCCTGAAGATTTAGCATACCTGAATGCAGGTAAGCAACTATATGAGCTCAGTTTTGAGAACATCGGTGGTATTGTCATGCCGTTGATTATAGAGGCTACTTTTGCAGATGGCTCCAAGAAAGTAGAGAGAATACCTGCCGAAATTTGGCGCATCGAAGAACAAAAAGTGAGTAAAGTATTCATTTATGAGCAACCTGTTGTTTCTTTCAGACTTGATCCATTCTTGGAAACCGCAGATACTGACCTCGACAACAATACTTGGCCACGTCAAATGCAACCTACCCGCTATCAACTTTATAAGCAAGAACAAACCAGAGAAAATCCGATGCAACGTCAGCAGCGCTTGGAGCAATTGCAAAAAAAGGACTAGTTACTGGTTTCAATAAGCAACCCTCTCGGTAGTTGTACGTTTTAAAATCATATTGATTTAACCTCAATTTATATACCTACGCTAACTTAGATGATATGTTTAAGCAAATAATTCTATTTCTATTCGCCTTCTTATTTTTTTTAACATTAAAAGCCCAACAATCCGTAACATTCAATTACACTGGTTCGGTACAAACTTGGATTGTCCCTCCTTGTGTTTACAGTATTCAAGTAGATGCACGTGGGGCTAAAGGTGGTGGTACTAATGGTGGCAATGGATCAAGAGTATTGGTTACATTAGCTGTAACCCCCGGTCAACAATTGAACATTTATGTTGGTGGTTCAGGCTCTTGTGGAAATAACTCTGGTGGATGGAATGGTGGCGGAAATGGATGCAATGCATCAGGTACAGGAAATGAATCTTGTGGTGGTGGTGGCTCATCAGATATCAGAACTGCTCCATACGCGTTAACAAATAGACTTGTAATCGCCGCTGGTGGAGGTGGAATGGGTGGTGGTACTACAAATGCAAATGGTGGAAGCGGGGGATGCGCTAATGGTTCTTCAGGGACTTCTCCGTTTGGCCAAGGTGGTGGTGGTGGATCATTACTCAATGGAGGAAATGCAGGACCACCATGGATACCCAGTGGAACAGCAGGAAGCAATGGATCATTAGGTATCGGTGGAAATGGAGGCATCGATAATTGTTTCAATAATTCACCTGGCGGAGGCGGAGGCGGAGGCTATTATGGTGGTGGTGGTGGTGGTAGTGACTGCTTTTCCTCGCCTCCATATGGCGGCGGTAGTGGTGGCGGAGGATCGAGTTTCTATCCAGCTGGTGGCACATGTACGCAAGGATTTCAAACAGGGCATGGTCAAGTTATCATCACATATTCAACCGTAGTAATTAATAATGTACCTCCACTATGCGAAGGAGCAACTCTCAATTTAGTGGCCAGTAGTGGTCAAGGAAGTTACAATTGGAGTGGGCCAAACGGATTCACTTCTACGATTCAGAGCCCCTCTATTTCCAATATTACAACTGCCATGGCCGGCACTTATTTTTTAACAGCAGGTACTTGTAACACGAGTATTTCAATACAAATTTCAACCAATGAGCAAGCCACTTTTAATCAAATCAATGATCTTTGTATTAATAGCGTGGCTCCTGCACTTCCAACGGCATCTACTAACAATATTCCATACACAGGAACTTGGAGCCCTGCCACCATTACAACAGCAGTGGCCGGACTAGCTA
>JBIPMW010000122.1:0-5981 GCA_044376455.1 Crocinitomicaceae bacterium
TACACGTAAAACACTCACAATGGGTTGGTGTATTGAGTGCCACGGTAAAAAAGATGTGGCTATCGGAAACGGTAAAAACGCTTACTATGACGAAATTCACCGTCGCCTCAAAAAAGATCCTAAGCTCTATGCTCAATACCTCAATGATGATGGTAAAGTAACCGTCAACGAACTCGGAGGTTGGGAGTGTGCTAAGTGTCACTATTAATTAAAGTATTTAACGTTCTTGTCGAATTAAGACTATGGAAATGACTAAAAAATATTGGAAAGGTATTGACGAACTCAATCAAACGCCTGAGTTTATCAAGCACAAGGAACAAGAATTTCCAAACCAACAATCTGTTGAAGATTTCTTAGCTGATGAAAATTTAGCTGAGTCTTCTACAGCGCGTCGTGACTTCTTGAAGTTCTTAGGATTCTCTGTTGCAGCTGCAACATTAGCGGCATGTGAAGCGCCTGTTACAAAGGTGGTTCCTTATGCCGTGAAGCCAGAAAACGTAACGCCAGGTATGCCTACATGGTATGCAAGTACTTATTATGATGGCGCATCTTATGCCAGCATCATGGTAAAAACACGTGAAGGTCGTCCAATTTTCATCAAAGGAAACAAAGATTTCGGCTTTACTAAAGGTGGTACCAATCCGCAAATTATTGCCTCAGTTCTTGGTCTTTATGATTCAGAGCGTTTGACAGATCCACAAGCTAACGGAAACAAGTCTTCTTGGGCTACTGTCGATGCCGCTATTTCAAAAGCAATTGCTGGTGCCAAAAAAGTCACTTTACTTTCTCATACAGTTATTTCTCCTTCCATTAAACGAGCTATTGCTGAAATGGCAGTGAAGTTGAATGGCGAAGGCGGAGCTAAATTTGAGCACATCCAATACGATGCGGTTTCTTATGCCGGAATGCGTGAGGCGAACTTGGCAAACTTTGGTGCACGCATCATTCCAAGTTATGATTTTGCCAAAGCAAAAACTATTGTATCAGTTGGCGCTGACTTCCTAAGTACTTGGTTGTTGCCAACTGAATTTGCAGTTCAATACGGAACACGCCGTAATCCAGAAGGCGAATGGATGTCTAAGCACTTCCAATTTGAATCTGTGCTTTCAGTTACAGGTTCAAATGCTGATGTGCGTGGCATGATCAAACCATCTGAAGAAGCTGCGGTTCTTTCTTACATGATTGCTGCCCTTCAAGGGAAGTCTGTTGCAGCAGGTTCTTGGAAAGCCGCTGCTGACAAAGCAGTTGCAGCCCTCAAAAAATCTAAAAAAGAGTCTATCGTTGTTGCTGGTTCAAACCACACTGGTATACAGCAACTAGCCAACCAACTCAATAACTTGCTCGGCGCTTACGGCTCAACCATTGACCTTGCTAACACCATTAACTTACACCAATCTGAAGACGCAAAAGCGCTCAAATTGGCAGCTGATGTTGCAGCAGGTAAAGGTCCTGAGGTTCTCATCATGATGGGCGTCAATCCGGTATATAGCTTGCCAAATGGCGCTGAATTTGCCAAAGGCCTCAAATCAATCAAAACTTCGGTAGCTATTTCTTCTTATGCAGACGAAACAGCAAGTCTGTGTACTTATATCTGTCCTGATCACCATCAATTAGAAAACTGGACGGATCACGAGCCGAAAGCAGGCGAATACGCAGTTGGGCAACCAACCATTCGTCCGTTGCACAACACAGCAAGTGCCCTCGAATCTTTATTGGTTTGGAATGGTGCAGCAAGCCGTGGTGGTCAAGATTCAGCGGTAGCTTACGATTACATCAAGGCAACATTTGCTGCGTTTTCTCCTACTGGTGATTTCGCTTATCTGACACACAACAGCTGTATTGCAAAGCCAGTTGCACCAGCAACACTCACTTACACTTCAGCGGCAATTAAAGATTTGCCAAAAGCTAATGGAACCGAGGTAGTTTTCTATCAGAAACCAGCAATCGGAAACGGAGCCTTCGCAAACAACCCATGGTTGCAAGAACTTCCAGATCCAATCACAAAGGTTGCTTGGGATAACTACATCACCATGAATCCGGTCGAAATGAAAGGTAAGTATGCTACTACCTACGACCAAGAGCATGGCCTCAATTTAGCAAAAGTTACAGTTAACGGTAAGTCTGTTACCCTTCCAGTTTATCCACTTCCAGGTCAAGCGCCAGGTACTATCGGTATTGCACTTGGTTATGGTCGCGGAGCAAATGGTGAAAAAATCGGTAAAGCAGCTTATCAAACCAAAGAATATGGTGGGCATGCCACACAAGAAAACGGTCAACCTACTCCAATTGGTGCCAATGTTTTTGGTTTGCTTTCAGCAGCCTCAACTATTTCTTATGCAGCAAGCGCCACGGTAAGCCCTGTTGAAGGTACTTACCCAATTGCTGCCACTCAAATTCACCACACCGTGATGGGTCGTGACTCCATTGTCCGCGAAACCACACTTTCTATTTTCAAGAACCGTGAAAAAGATGCTTACAACGAAGGACACAAACTTCAAAAGCTAGACAAGCACGGAAATCACGTTGAAGCACCTATTTCAGAGTTTGACCTCTGGGCTGCTCATCCAGTTGAGAAAATTGGTCACCGTTGGGGAATCTCCATTGACCTTTCTTCTTGTATTGGTTGTGGTTCTTGTTTGATCGCATGTCAGTCGGAAAACAACGTTCCTGTTGTTGGTAAAGATGAAGTACGTCGTGGTCGTGAGATGCATTGGTTACGTATTGACCGTTATTTTGCTTCTGATGAAGAGGCTGCGGTTGGTGCGAAAAAAGATAAAGAAACATTTAGCTACGATAACGCAGAAATAGCTGCCTTGAATCCGTCTGTGGTTCACATGCCATTGATGTGTCATCACTGTAATCACGCTCCATGTGAAACAGTATGTCCGGTAGCTGCAACAACGCACTCAAACGAAGGTTTGAACCAGATGGCTTACAACCGTTGTATCGGAACGCGTTACTGCGCAAACAACTGTCCATACAAAGTACGTCGTTTCAACTGGTTCAATTATCCTTCTTACAAGAAGTTTACTGAAGTGAACCCTGCGCAAGATGACCTCGGCCGCATGGTACTCAACCCAGACGTTACTGTTCGTACACGTGGTGTCATGGAGAAATGTTCACTTTGTGTGCAACGTATCCAAGCAACTAAATTGGTTGCTAAGAAAGAAGCAAGAGTTATTGCTGATGGCGAATTCGCTACAGCATGTTCTGACGCTTGCCCTACAAACGCTATCGTTGTTGGTGACTGGAATGACCTCAAATCTATGATTCGTGAGAAGTCAGAAGGTATCCGTGCTTATCAAGCGCTAGAAGAAGTGGGTGTGAAGCCAAATGTTTGGTACCAGGTTAAGGTTCGCAACGAAGACAATTCTTTGCTCGATCAAATTCAACAAGTAGCAGAAGCTCATCATTAATCATTCAATTAAACTACTGCAATGCAAAAGGAAGCAGCAATCAGAGAGCCCCTCATCTTAGGTCACAAGACCTATCATGACGTAACAGAAGATGTATGTCGTCCAATTGAGGACAAGGCGCCAAAAATGTGGTATATCCTCTTCGGAATCGCCCTAGTTATTGGTTTGTACGGAGTCGGAAGTATCATGTATCTCTTAGGTACGGGTATCGGAGTTTGGGGTCTGAACAAAACAATTGGTTGGGCATGGGATATCACCAACTTCGTTTGGTGGGTAGGTATTGGTCACGCCGGCACACTTATCTCAGCCGTACTTTTATTGTTTCGTCAAAAATGGCGTATGGCAATCAACCGTTCAGCGGAGGCCATGACCATCTTTGCCGTATTCATGGCAGGTACTTTCCCGCTTATTCACATGGGTCGTTTATGGGTCGGATACTGGGTTATGCCAATTCCAAACCAGTTCGGTTCTTTGTGGGTGAACTTTAACTCACCACTCCTCTGGGACGTTTTCGCGATTTCAACTTACCTTTCTGTATCACTCGTGTTTTGGTATATCGGGCTTATCCCTGATTTCGCAACGATCCGCGACCGCGCTAAAAAGCCACTTGCCAAAAAGATGTATAGCATTCTTTCTTTTGGTTGGTCTGGTCGTGCGAAGCACTGGAATCGTTTCGAACTCGTTTCATTGGTTTTGGCAGGTTTGGCTACACCACTTGTATTCTCGGTTCACTCGATTGTATCTTTTGACTTCGCCACTTCGGTTATTCCTGGATGGCACACCACAATTTTCCCTCCTTACTTCGTAGCAGGTGCGGTATTCTCTGGTTTTGCGATGGTACAAACACTCTTGCTCATCATGCGTAAGGCAATGGGTCTTGAAGCATACATCCACACAAAACACGTCGAGTACATGAACATCGTGATCATGGTTACCGGATCTATCGTAGGTACGGCCTATATCACTGAGTTGTTTATCTCTTGGTACTCAGGTGTTGAGTACGAATCTTATGCGTTCATTAACCGTGCAACTGGTCCTTACTGGTGGGCATATTGGTCAATGATGACTTGTAACGTGATTTCTCCACAGCTGATGTGGATCCGTCGCTTGCGTCGCAGTTTATTGTTTACGTTCTTTATTTCTATCGTTGTAAACATCGGTATGTGGTTTGAGCGTTATGTAATTATCGTTACTTCTATTCACCGTGACTACATTCCAGCTGCCTGGAGTATGCACTTCCCAAGTCATATCGATATCGCGGTTTATTTAGGTACAATCGGTCTATTCTTCGTATTCTTCTTATTGTTTGCACGTTACTTCCCAGTATTGGCACTCAATGAGGTCAAAACGATCCTTAAAGGTTCGGGTCAGTCTTACAAAGAATCACCAGATTATCACAAACATCATTAAGCAAAGGCTATGTCAGATAAAGTTCTATACGTAATGTATGATGACGACGAAGTGCTCAAGCACAGCGCTAAACAGCTCGTCTCAAAAGGTGTAAAAATCTCAGAGGTTTTTTCTCCATTTCCTATTCACGGTATTGACCCAATCATTGGTGTGAAAAATACCCGTCTCGGAATCATGGCCTTTTTATATGGTTTGATTGGTCTTACCTTGGCTACTATCGGAATGCGCTTTTTCATGGTCGTTGATTGGCCGATGAATATTGGTGGAAAGCCAAACTTTTCTTATTTAGAGAATATGTTGGCATTCGTTCCAATTAGTTTCGAGTTTACAGTAATGTGTGCTGCACACGGTATGGCGATTACCTACTTGTTGCGCAACAAAACATTACCTGGTATGCCAGCTCAGAATCCGGATCCACGCACCACAGACGACAAATTTGTGATGGAGATCCGTTTGAGTGAAAATCAAAAAGTAACTGAAGCAGAGCTTGACGGTATGTTGCAAGAGATCGGTTACCTCGAACTCGATAAAAAAGAAATTAAATAAGTACAGGGTCACATGAAAAAGATCGTTTACACAGCATTTACTGGAGCAGCCTTGACACTGTCATTGCTCTTGAACTCTTGTGTGTCTAATGCAGACAGCCCTGGGTTGGAATATGCGCCAGACATGTACCGCACGCCAGGTATTGAAACTTACGTAGACTACGGAGAAGTTCGTGGCAGAATCGATGACACGAAAAAAGGACGTTTATCTGCAATGACGCCGCCGCGCAATACCGTTCCTTATTACGGAACAGATTCAACGGAAGTCAAATTAATGTTGCCTTATTTCCGTAAGCCAAATGTAGCTTTCCGCGAAACACACGGCCTTTATGGTTGGGATTACTCAGCGGCTGACGAATATACACTTGCTGTAGCAGATAAAAACCCATTATTGATCAATGCAAGTAATGCAGAAGCTGTGATCACAAAAGGGAAAGAACTCTTTACTGCAATGTGTCAGCATTGTCACGGTGAAAAAGGTGACGGTAATGGTCCAATGGTGGCTAGTGGCGCTTATTCAGGCGTACCGAACTATGTTGGAATTGCCTCTACAGAGGGTCAAATGTTCTACTCTATCTATTACGGTAAAGGTATGATGGGTGCACACGGC
>JBIPMW010000294.1:0-5930 GCA_044376455.1 Crocinitomicaceae bacterium
TACGACAAAATTAAATAAAGACACTTTAAAAACTGTCACATCATCCTGCCCACAAGCAGGATTTTTTGTTTATAATACATCTATTGATTTGAATTCCATGATTCCTTTTTTGCGTCCACAGCAGAATGAATTCATGCTTCTGTCTGGTCAGCATGATCGTATGCTGACGATTGCTCCTACCAGTGCTGGTAAGAGTATCATGATTATTGCAGATGCAATGCGTCAACTGCAAAACAATCCAAACTCTACTATTCTTGTTGTCGCGCCCAAAATTTTGTTATGTCAACAACTTTCTAATGAGTTTGAAAAGTTTATTAGCAATACTAACATCATTCATATGCACAGTGGAGACACTGAGCATACTCGAATCACTAATTTTCTTGAACTTGCATATTACTGCGAAACAACTTCTGGATCTAAAGTAATCTTTACAACTTATCATTCTTTGCATAAGATTCATCAAGCAGAGATTGATATTGATGTAACTTATCTTGATGAGGCGCACAATGCCGTTAATCGTCGTTTCTTTGATGCTGTAAAGAATATCAGTAAGAGTTCCAAACGATTTTATTCAATGACTGCAACTCCTAAGTTCAGTCAAACAAGTCGTCCTGGTAACAATGATGCTGAAGTATTTGGCAGTAAGATCTTTAGTGTCAAAGCACCAGATTTAATTCAGAATGGTAGTATCCTTGCTCCTAAAACTTCTGTAGTTCAGGTTGCTGGAGCACGAGACAAAGAGAATGCGGCAGAACGCGACTTCTACACACTTTGCGATTCTATTCTCAATGAAGATGACATGAACAAAGTGCTGGTTGTTGCACCTAATACTAAAGTTCTGAATCAAATGCTATCAACCACCGCACTCATTTCTGAGATGCGTAGTAATGGATATGATGTGATGTGGATCACTTCAAAGTATGGTGCTTTTGTCAATGGAAACAAAGTCTGTCGATCTGAATTTTTGAATACTCTTTCTGAATATGGTGCAGACCCTAAACGTAAGTTTATTGTCTTTCATATTGGCATCCTAACTGAAGGTATTAGTGTTCCTGGGATTCAATCTTGTATCTTTATGAGGAATCAAAACTTTGTATCTACTGTTCAAAGTATTGGTCGTTGTATTCGTGTGAGTCCTGAAGATACTGAACGTATGAAGACTGGAGATCTGATTCCTGGCGACTTTGAGAATTATGCCAAACCATTTGGCAAAGTCGTAATTCCAGTGTATGATAATAAGGTAGGTATTTCCACAGCACGTCGCGTAGAAAACGTTGTTGATGAGGTATTTGTAAAAGGTAATTTTGTTGCTGATTATGTAAAATGACAACTAATTCAAAAACTGGATTTGAAACTTCCGATGGATATGCTGCTGTACCATGGGGAAAGAGGTATGTTATCCTTTTTCAAGGTCAACAACTTGAAGACGTAAAAACTGTTTTGCAGGCACAAAAATTCATTAAGCAGCATCGTGCCACTCCACAAAGTGGCACAGTGTTTGTCTGACGAGTCTGAGTGTGCTATAATTACTTTGCTCCACACAGGACACAATCAAATGTATAAACTGAAGCATCATTTTCTTCACAATTGTGAAGATCTTGATTTTCTTCTTAAAACCAACAAACTTTCTGTTTTCATCAGTCGTCTGATTAAACAGGCATCAAAGCAAGATCCTGATTGTTATAATCCACTTCAATATATGGGTGATGGTTGGGAATTTTTTGCTGAGTTTTTCTTCAAGTTTCATAATGGAGATCACACTTTCACATATCTTTGGGATTATGAACCAAATCTAGGTCTTGATAATGGTATTGATGGATTCGGTAAATCTACTCTTGATGGTAGTCTTGCTACTGTCCAATGTAAATTTGTTGCTGATCCTGATAAGTATCTCACCAACGAACATAATGTTGGAAATCATGCCACCGCAAGTCTTAATGAGGGTTGGAGACCTAACGGAAAAAATCTAATTTGTTTTACTTCCGCTGCAGGTATTCATCGTTCACATGCTTATGCTGATCAGGCACTTTGCCTTAATCGCAAACTAATTTCAAGGAGAGTCAACAATAATGTTGCTTTTTGGACTATTTTTCGTAACACTGTGAAGGAGAATCTTAATGCAAATAATTGAAGAAATTAAAAGAATTGGTGGTCTTCGCGAACATCAAGATGAAATTATTTCTGATCTGAAAAAACAAAATCGTGGAATCATCGTTTCTCCAACAGGTTCTGGAAAAACAATTTGCATCATGGAAGATACTAAAAGATTTCTTTCCCCACAAAATGTAATTCTTGTAGTATCGCCTCGTCTTTTGTTGAGTCAACAATTGATGATAGAATTCGATAATTATTTGCATGATTATGAATTTCATCATCGCGAAATAAGTTCCCAATCACAAAGGTTCAATCGTATTGGTAAGAAAGTAAAAATTCAATCAGAATATCCAACAACTAAACCTGATGATATTGTTGAAACTTATGAAAAATCAAAGAAGCAAAATTTACCTTTGATTTTGTTTTCCACCTATGATAGTTTGAGGAGCGTTATTGACTCTGATATTCCCATCAATGTTGCTTATTTTGACGAAGCGCATAATTCAACTAAAAGTAATTTCTTTTCTGATGTGAAGGAAATTAGCAAAAAAGCAAAAAATTGTTTTTTCTTCACGGCCACTCCTAGGTACAGTAGATCTGGAACAAAAAATGGTCCAGGTATGCACAACGAATCTGTTTATGGGAAAATAATTACACAAGTTTCTTACAAGTATCTTGTAGATAAAGGATATATTGTTCCCCCATATCTTCACCATCAACAATCAACTTCTTGTATTAAAGATTGTTATTCTGAGCAAGTTGATTTTCAAACCATTAAAGAAAATGTAGAGTATTATGAAACGCATTTTCAAGATGCTCAAGCACATAAAATTTTATATTGCATGAGGGGTACAAAAAATATTAAAGATCTAATATCTAAAACCAATTTTCAACAATGGGCGAGTGAAAAAGGTTATCATGTTCTTTCTGTAGATTCCAAAAATGGAGGTTATTTTGATGGAAAATACATGAGGAAAGAAAAGTTTATGGATCTTCTCAAAACTCTTGGTGAAGATACAAATACTAAACTTCTTGTTCTTCACTATGAAATGATTTCTGAAGGAATTGATATTAAACAATTTACAGGAGTTTGTTTTATGCGATCCAATGCAAATGATATTTTTATCACCCAAACTATTGGACGTTGCACTCGATCTTCTGGTCCTTGGAAAAAATATGGAGTTGTGACTGTAGTTCAACATGCAGATGATACTGAGGAATCATTTGCAATGATTAAACTGATTATAAATTCCTTGCTTGAACATGGAGTTCCTTTGGAATATATCTACACAGAAACATCAGGTCGTGGAGAATCTGAGGAAGTAATTGATGGCACGAACAATAATCTCGAACATATGAAGAAAGATGTTGAAATTGAATGGATTCATAGCACTTTTCTTGAAGATTATCTTCAAAAAAGTTTAGAAGATAATCTCCTTTCTCTGGCAGCATAAAAACTGTCACATGGCACATCCCTATCCAGATGGGGGTGTGCTATTTTTACTTTATCACACCAATCATATGAAACTTTCCCAAGAACAACTTGCACAGTATCAAGTTCTTAATAAAGAACAAAATCTTGCCATAATCCAGGATATTGTTTCTCTAAAAGATTTTTGTCAACTAATGCAACCTGAGGGAAAAACATTAGTTGCCCAATCACCACATCTTTGGGTTGCATCTCGTATTTGTGGTTTTGATGCTCCAAATTATGAGGGGTTTGCTAAAGAAGAGTTTGTAAAAATAATTACCAAAAATGAGTTTGGCGATCTTTATGATACTGTATTGATAGATGTGGATGATAATGTTTCTTTTCAAAAGAAAACCACAACATGTGCTTTCAGATGGTTTATTCATTGTATGGGAATGTTTTTGAAAGATGGGGGTAAATTAAAAGGAAGATTTCCCCTACATATTCTTCTTCAGTTTCAAGATGCTGTTGAATCAAAAAAAGAAACAGTTTTTAAATGGTTTCAGATTGATACTGTTTATGTGAAGGGTGATCACTGCATTTTGCACGCAACAAAACAAAAAAAGCATAAATTGACTCAAGTTGTATATTCATGTGGAAAATCTATTGAGGTAGATGCAAACTCTGAAGTTATACTTAAAACCTATAATGAAGAATTTTATTCTTATCTTAAAAATGTAAATGACAAAAATACTTTTGACTTTGTTTCTTTAACAGGAAAAGATTTTACAATTAAAGAGCAATTAGACAAAAAGGTTTCTTGGAATAAAAATATAATTTGTGTTTATACGAGTGCCACTAACAAAAATATAAAAAAGAAACTATCTTTTGATAAATATGAAAAAATTGCAAATAATCGTAATGGTTGTGATTGTTTTCAAGTTCCAGATTCTGTAAATTATGAAAGTTACATATCTGCTCTATCGCACCCTAAAGTAAGACAACTTTTGCTTGAAATGTGCTATAATAAATACCAATCTCTTAAGATGAACTCTAAGAGAAAAATATTCAATTCAGACTTAATTTCTTTTGCAAATAAATGAAGAGTGATTTTGTGATAAATACATTTGCCTTATTTGACCGCAATCTGTAGGGTCGAAGGAGAGAAATCTCCTTCGTATAATAAATATAAATGCGGTCAATATGAGAGCAGTTATGTCAAATCTTAATAGGTTTTATACTTACGCATATTTGCGTAAAAATAGAACTCCTTACTACATAGGTAAAGGAAATGGGGATAGAATTTATAAAAGAAAGAAAAATGACGTAAAACCACCTAAAGACAAATCAAGAATAATATTCCTCAAACAGAACTTGACAGAGGAAGAAGCATTTAAGCACGAAAAGTATATGATTGTCGTATTTGGTAGAAAAGATTTAGGAACTGGTATTCTCCACAATAGAACTGATGGTGGACAAGGATTTACCTTATCTAAAGAAACCAGAAAAAAAATAAGCAATTCTAAAAAAGGAAAATATATAGGAAAAGATAATCCTTTTTATGGGAAAACTCATTCTGAAAAAACAAGGAAAAAACTCAGTAAAGCATTGAGTAGAGAAAACAATCCAAATTTTGGGAAATCTAGACCTGAAGAAGTTAAAATTAAAATCAGAGAAAAAAACATTGGAAAATTTGTTTCTCCAGAAAGTAAAAATAAAATGAGTCTCGCACATAAAGGCAAAACCTTATCAGAAGAACATAAGAAAAAAATAAAAAAATCTTGTGTTTTTAATATGGAAAAAAATAAAAAATTGTACTGCCCTTACATCTATACTTTTACATCTCCCACTGGTCAAATCACGGAAACATATGATATAGTAAAATTTTCTAAAGAAAATGAATTAACTATTTCTAAAGTCAACGCAACATCTAGAGGATTGCAAAGTCACCATAAAGGATGGAAAATAAGTAGAGTTCCTAACATTGATTATTTGGCGAAAACAAATGAAAAGTGATTATTACATTGAAAGAGTTCCTAAGTCTGCAATAAAAGACTTATTATACACTCACCATTATCTAAAAGATATATCGAAAGATTTTAGAAGTGGATACAACTATGCGTTATATAAAAAATCTTTTACTGACGTATTAAATATCGGCGGCGCAGTAGGTGCCATAGTATTCACAGGAATTCCAGTTCCAGAAATTGCAGTATCTGCATTTGGACTGGCAAGAGAAGATCAAGATGGATTATTTGAACTATCGCGTCTTTGTATTCATCCTGATGTGCAAGCAGAAGAATATAACATTACTTCTTGGTTTGTATCAAAAGCAATTAAACAATTTCGCAAAGATGTGGGCGTGAGAGCAATCCTATCATATGCTGATGGAAAGTTTCATAAAGGTGTGATCTATGCAGCATCT
>JBIPMW010000312.1:0-5920 GCA_044376455.1 Crocinitomicaceae bacterium
GAGAGCCGATTGCTTTGGTTGCTTTATTACCAAAACGTCCAGTAGCGATTGCTGGAATAGTGTCAATAATTCCTGACATCACGTTGTAGCCTGTTGAATTAGGTGAGAATATCAGTGATGCCGTGCCACGCCCCAGTGACCATGCGTGTCCACCGATTTCACCACGGTATTTACGGGCACGTTCGCCTTGTTTTTCTGCGGCTTTTCCACCAACAAAGAATCCGCTTCCTGCGTCATTGTAGTTTGTTACATAGTTGTATAGGGTAGTTGCTTTCAGAGAGTTAACTACATAGTCAGCAGCACTAGCAGTACCTTGTTCTTCTTTTTGTTTTTTGCGTTCTTCTAATGTTTGCCCACCAGGAATGTAGGCGATGGTGTCTTGTACAACATCTGAAAGATAGTTTTGGGTAAGGTCAATACCTGATTGCCCGACAGCAAAGACAAATCGTGAGCCTTCTTTAATAGAAGCACGGATTGGTTCTGGTGTAAGACGAACTGGTGTGGTATACACATCGTAAGCAAAGTCACGAAGGTCTCCAAAGAACCCGCCGCTATATCTACCGCCACTTTCTTCTTCTGGTGGTTGTTGCGCCCTGATGCCCGCCCGTGAAGCGGGAACATACCTCCCTGCCCGTGACACAACTTCAGGATTTTCTGCCATGTATTGAGCAATTTTGTTGGCGGTTGTAAATGCCGCTTCAGGGTTATCCATCTTTGCAAGCGATAGTTTGACGCCTGCTGGAATCATCGGGTATTGGCTGTGAATTGTTCCTACACGTTCAGCGACCTGTGGTGTGGCTGTGGCTTTAAGATTGGTGCGTCGGTCCATGTCTCTTGCGATACCTGCCAATATGCCCTGATATTCGGCTGCACCATAACCAGATTGAAACATTATTTATACCTTAACGGATTGCTGGGATTTCGTTGATTGCTGCGATGAGATTAGCGAGGTCGTCGTTAGGGAACATTTCGTATAGGACGATTAGTTCGTCAAGGATTTCTCTGCCCGTGTTTACTGCCTGATAAATGCCTGCCTGCATTGCGTTGGGACCTGCGCCGACATTTGCGCCAGCGGTTAACGGTTCTAACGGTGCTTCGGTTGGACGATTGAAAGCACCCATTGACCCTGGAGCCATGCGTGGCACTGAGTCTGTTGGTGGGGCTGCCATTGGGACCGCACGTTGCGCTTCCATTTGTTTTCCTGCTTCGCCGTAGGTTTGTCCTTTGGCTGCTTGTGCTGCAATTTTTTTTGCTGGATTTTGTAAGTCAGTACGATTTGAATACTGTTTAGCCACCGCTTAGTCTCCCTGCTAGTGAAAGAATGGAACCTGGTGTTCCTGGTTGTGCTGCCGCACCTGCTTGTCCGCCTGCTTGCAGTGAAGCAAGTAACGCTTGAACTCCGCCTGGTTGTGGACCTGCGGCTGGTTGCTCTGCACCCATTCCTGGCATAGCCAACCCTGGCATGGTTTCTGGTGAACCTGCTGGTGCTTGAGCGGCTTGACGTTCCTGTGCCCGTTTCTGGGTTGCTTCAATGGCGTCAGGTAGAGACATCTTGTTTGTTGCTACCAGTTTTGTCAGGTAGGCAAGGTCTGATGGTTGGTATGGTCCGTTTGGGTCGGCTGCCTGCTGTTGGATAGATGACAACAGTGCGGCTTCCAAACCTTCGGCAACGATTCGGTCTTTTTCCAACTCTGGGTCGGAGATAAGCGGGTCGGCTTCACGGGCTGATTCTTTAGACATGAGACCGACACCGATACGCTGACCGATGCCGACAACAAGACTGTTCACATCTGAACCTGCCGCTGGATATGAAACATAGTGGAGGTCTGTTTCCCATAGTTTGTTGGGAACATAGTCTCGCATTTGGGCAGATGCTTTACCAGGAATGTAGAACGATTTAGGGTTGCTACCCCAATACGTTTTTTCTATCGCAATAGCAATGCGGTCTTCTTCCATGAGGCTGTTCTCAAAGATTGCTTGTGTTTCTTGAACACGGAAGTCAATCGTTGCTGACAGGATAGATTCACCACGGCGACCTGTACGAATGTTGGAACCTGATTCTCCACCGAACTCTGCGGGGATTGCACCCTCCAGGCGTTCTTGGCGTTCAAGACGGTCAAGGGCAACATCTGTTTTGTAACCTGGGTTGGTTTGCAACTGTTGAATGTCGCCACCTTTAATAACACCCAACTGTCCAATTTTGCCGTCGGCTATCTGGATTATTTCAGGGTTGTCGCCTTGGCGAGCAACAAGATATTCGTCTGGGAAAATGCCTCGCTCAATAGCAATTTCGGTGAGAGCCTGCAAACGTGCCCGTGTGAAGAAAGCGTCCAACATTCCATCAAACTGACCTCGTGGTTGGTCAAGGTTGATTCGTTGCGGAATGACAGCAAGTGGCATACCTGTTTTGTTAGGGATACGTTCCAGTTCAACTATTTCTAGTCCACCGTATCCTCGTTCTTCCCCTCTGGTTTCTTGTCCTAAGACAGCAAGGACAAGTTCGTTTCCACAAACGTATTCCAACAGTTTGAAGGTTGTGTCGTAGGAAACTCGCCCAACACGAAGGCGTCCGTCAATCGCACCACCATAGTTGTCGTATAACCATTTGGCGGATTTAGAGAATGTAAAAATCACATTGTCTGGAACTGGGTTGTCTACATCTTCTGATGGGGCGGCGAAGGTATCTAGCGGGTTGCGGATATGCCAGCGTGGGGTAAGAGTTCTGAAGTCTGGTTTGATAACTACGGGTGCAGATGAGTATGCAAGAATGTGGCGGGCACGGCGACGCATTTTCATCTTCATACGGTTCTGGTCCCAGATGGTTAACATTGCCCGTTTGCGGTCACGGGCTAGGTCTTGGGAGCGTTGCACACCGTCACGGATAGCGGGGAAGTATGGCATCGGCATTGTTGATGCGACACGGGTAGACATCTGCTCTAACCCTTGGGAGACGAGGGAGGCTACTGAGGCTCTTGCGTTGCGGTCTAGTTCGTTGAGGGGAACAATGGTGTCGCCGTTGACATGGTTGCGGATTTCCCGCATTTTGTTCAGGAGTGGTCCTTGTGCGTCTAGGCGTTCTTTGTAAAGTTGGTGGATTTCCTCAACTGTTATCATTCACGTTCTTTCGCAGGGTAGACAGACAGAACAATAATACACATTCTTGGCGCTTAAATCCATGTAGGTCGCCATTGGCGGGGTGGAAGTTTAGGTTGGGACAGGTTCGGCATATTGAGTAACGCCATCCAAAGCGCCATAACAATATCGGTTCCGTTCTTTTTGTCACGGGTCCACTTGGTTAGTTCGTCTACCGCTGCCATTGTTTTCCAGTTGCCTCGCATGGTGGGGAAACGAAGGCTGCCTGTGCGTATCACTTGGGGTAGGAGTGCTTCAACACCTAGTTGTTCGTCCAGTTTGTTACGGCTGGTGGTGTGAGGTATGACGTTTACGGTGTGAAGTGATTGCCATTTACGTACAAAGTCGTGTGCTAGAAGGAATCTTTGGGCGGCGTTGATTTCTACAACCCAGTGGGAGATGGGGTAACCCAGTCGCCATGACCTGTTTTGCCATTCTTCCATGATGCCTGAGTATTCTTGGGTGGTTGTGTTGTACCCAAGTAGGTCTTCGGCTGTTAGTTTGGTGCGTTGAACGTCCACAACGTAGTAAAGGTTGGTGTGTGGCTGGTAAAGAATCCACACCAACGCCCAAAACATTGTTGGTGACGGGTCAATAGCGACCATTGAAATCACAGGTGGGGATAAACCTGGGGGTATCTCTCCGTGTTGGCGTTCGTTATCCACACATCCTTGGTAGAGAACTCCGTCTGCGCCCATTCCGCCGATGAGCCAGGTGCGGTCTATCAGGTAGTTGTCTAGGTTTACGTCTTCTTGTTGGTATACGACTCGGAAGATGTCAGGTTTGGTGTACCTAATGTATGATAGGTCTTTCCATGAGAGACGTTTCGGGTCTAGAAGCGGTCCTTCGGGGTATGGCTTCGCATGGATTGAACGACTTTCTTTACCTGTATCCAGTTCTGGATAGTACGCCTGCCATACGAGATGCCTGTACTTAGTAGATTTCGTGGGTTCAATAGCGGCTTGTTGTTCAGGGCTTGTGATGTCTGAACCGTCGTAGTCTTCGTCAGCGTCGTACGATATTTTTGCAAGGCAATGAGCATAGATGTCTCCAGTTCCGAGTCGCTGCCCGATAACCGCCAACAATCCTCCAGGGTCAACTCGTGCTTCGGCAACATTATCCCAGCGTTCAAGCAACTTATCTCTGGCAACTGATTCTCTAGAGTTGTCTGGGGAGGCAACGTCGTCAAAAAGGCAGAGGTCGGCACGGTGACCGATGAACTCTGATTCAATTCCGTATGCTCGGACGGTTGGTTCTTTGTTGTCCAACCCGTTGCCGTCCAACTGTTCAACAATGAACTCCTCAGCCCGCCATAAAGCGCCTTTATCAGTCGGCTTAAATCTGCCGTAATCAACAGAAAGACATCCTTGGGCATCAACGGCTAGTCCTTTCTTTAATATCTCTGGGTCAAATTGGATTGGTTGGGGACGTTCTAAGGTTTCTCGGATTCGGCGGGAATACTGTTTAGCCATAGCCTGCGATACCGACCCGATGAGTACACGGATTGCACGGTTGCGGACAATCATCCACACAGCAACATCGTGGAACAGGGTGGATTTTCCTGCACCTGGCGGACAGTTGAGTACAACAAATTCTTTTTCTTCTGACTCCAACAGTTTGACGAGTTCGTATGCGGCTTCTACCTGCCACGGGGACGGGACTCTACCTAGGTAGTAGGTGCGGAAGAAGTCAAAGTCTTCTAATCCTCGGCGGGCAGAATCTGTTAAACGGTCCAACGGAACGGCGGGCGGCAATCCTAGAGCGTCGTCTAGGTCTTCTTTGTATTCGTCGTTTTGGGTTCCACCGCTTCGTGCCCGTTGTTTGTCTACTTTAACTTGGGCTTCTTCTCGTTTCGCTTGCGCTAGTTTGGCTTTCTTTACCCAGTTGGAACCTGTGTTGACATGGATACCTGCGATGCGGGAGGCGTCGGTGATGGTCATACCTGACGATATGGCAGCAAAGAATCTTGCTTTGTCTGCGTCTGCTACTCGTCGTTTGGTTCCCATGTTGTTAGGTTAGCCTATCTTTTACCGCAGGTAAAACTTTTTTTGTAGCCATTTTCGCCTTCTGTGTTGCTTCAATGATAGTGGGGGTGTATTGTGTTTCCACAATCTAGTTGAGCATGGGCGTACACCTTTTGCATGGTGCGGGCGAGAACACACGGGAACGTGGGTAGATGTTCCCTGCAACCAACAAGTATCCATGACCGTCCTTGCCCTGTTGTGTAAGTGGAACAAGCAGCGTTACGAACGTCATCTCGTACAACTTTTTCGGTGTCGGCTTAATATCTTGGCTACGGCAGTCCGTCCACAACATCCTGTGGAAAACTGTGGGGGGAGCAATCACACTGCTCTGTGTTCACACCGAACTCGGCAGGGTGTAAAAATAAAAATATAGATTTTTTCTTTTCCCCCTCTGCTGGGTGGTGTAACCTGGTGTTGCAACAAGTCGGCTGAAGGCTCTAGAAGAAGACGCTGGGCGTCACCCAACACCGCAACCGTATAACAACACAAACCCACATAGCAAACCACAACCCCTCAAAAGCAAAAAGACCCAAACCATCTCTAGCGAATATACATATATAGCGCCCCCCGTACTGGCTCGGCAGACCCCCAGTTCAGGCTATAGTAGTGAAGCAGGCTACAATACGGATTGTTACCTCGGTACAAAATCTGCGGAGATGTTAGGCACACCTAATACCCGACTAGGTAGGTCGGCTTTCAAATATGTTACCGCCCAGTAACCTACCTCTCGGTAACCCCAGATGTTAGGCACACCTAACGGCGCC
>JBIPMW010000014.1:0-17043 GCA_044376455.1 Crocinitomicaceae bacterium
TGATAAACTGATCAGCGGCTTCAAACCAGCTGAAATCATTTTCGCGAAAGGTCAAACGAGTAAAGTACATGAGCTTTTTGGCAACGATGCTTTTCATTTTAGAATTGAAGACTGGGTTTTCAGCCCGGACTTCGCTCAAGAACAACTCAACAAACATTTTGGCACCCAATCTCTAAAGGGTTTTGGGCTCGAAGATCAAGCACTTTCAGTTATTGCTGCTGGGGCTGTTTTTCATTACCTATCCGAAAACCAACAGCAACAACTTGGTCATATTACAAATATTGCTCGGATAGCCCCTGATCATTATGTTTGGCTTGACCGTTTTACCGTCAGAAACCTAGAGCTCATCTATTCTGCGCATGAAAATGCCGTTACGCTTTTCAATATCCTTGACCAAACCAAAACCCCAATGGGTGGCCGTTTATTGAAGCGTTGGCTGGTATTGCCTTTGAAAGATAGAGCCCCGATAGAAGAGCGCCTTGAAATTGTAGCAGCCCTGAAAGCGGCCACGCCAATTCATCCCGAACTCGATGACCGCCTCAGAGAAATCGGTGACCTCGAACGCCTCATCTCAAAGGTGGCAGTGGGCAGGATCAACCCAAGAGAAGTTCAGCACCTTAAAAGAACCCTGCTGCACATTCAACCCATCAAACAAATGCTCGTGGGCCTTCCACAAAAAGGACTACAAGCTTTATTGAAAAATTTAGACGCCTGTCAGGCGCTCATCGAGCTCATCGATTCAAATCTTACCGAAGAACCTGCGGTTCAAATTGGCAAAGGCGCCGTGATCAAAGCGGGCCGAGATACCCAACTCGACGAGCTTAGAGAAATTTCCACAAACGGTAAAGACTACCTTGAGAAAATTCAAGAAAGAGAGGCAGCTGCTACGGGTATTCCGAGTTTAAAAATTGCTTTCAACAATGTCTTTGGTTATTACATTGAGGTACGTAACACCCACAAAGACAAGGTGCCCGAGACCTGGATTCGCAAACAAACCCTTGTTTCAGCTGAACGCTATATTACTGAAGAACTCAAAGAATACGAACAAAAAATTCTCGGGGCCGAAGAAAAACTCTTTGCCATTGAACAGCAAATTTATCAGCAATTAGTCTATGCCATGGCGGACTTCATCGGGCCCATTCAAAACAACGCACAGCAACTCGCTAAACTCGATTGCCTGTATTCCTTCGCAAAAGTTGCCATCCATAACCACTACTGCGAACCGCAGCTCCATGACGGCTTAAAAATTGACATTAAAGAGGGGCGCCATCCAGTTATTGAAAAGCGCTTGCCAATTGGCGAAAGTTATGTCACTAATGACATCTTGCTTGACAACAGCAGCCAGCAAATCATCATGATTACTGGCCCCAACATGAGTGGTAAAAGTGCAATTTTAAGACAAACTGCACTCATTGTACTCATGGCCCAAATGGGTAGTTTTGTGCCTGCAACTTCTGCCCACATTGGCATCGTGGATAAAATCTTTACACGCGTAGGAGCCTCCGATAATATTTCTTCCGGAGAATCAACGTTTATGGTTGAAATGAACGAAACTGCGAGCATCCTCAATAATGTTTCTGAACGGAGTCTTATTTTACTCGATGAAATTGGCCGCGGTACCAGCACCTATGATGGCATTTCTATTGCGTGGTCCATTGCTGAATACTTACATGAAAACGCCAAGGCTCAATGTAAAACGCTTTTTGCTACACACTATCACGAGCTCAACGAAATGGCCAAAAGATTCAATCGCATACACAACTTCAACGTGAGCGTCAAAGAACTAGGTAACCAAGTGCTATTCTTGCGTAAATTAGTGCCGGGCGGTTCTGCACACTCTTTTGGTATTCATGTAGCGAAGCTTGCAGGTATGCCCAATGCTGTGGTCAAGCGTGCTGAGGCAGTTCTCAAAGATTTAGAAGCTAGTCACGCAAATGTCGGGTCAAAATCAAAGCCAGACACGGCAAATATTCAGCAAGATGTTCAACTGAGCTTTTTTGCACTCAATGATCCTGTGCTTCAGCAAATTCACGACGAACTTGTCCAAACAGATATCAATGCACTGACTCCTGTTGAAGCCTTATTAAAGCTCAATGAAATTAAAAAACTCACCGGTGCATAAATTACTTTTATTTAGCTTTTTGTGTGGCCAATTAGTGGCGTGTCGGGTAGAAGTCGCTCAACCTGAAGTCAATAAGGAACTTCGGATCGCGAGTAATTTTTTAACACCAAAACAACAAGGTTATTTTCGTACATGGCAAAAAAAATCTGGGATTAAAATTGAATTTTTACGCTTAAATGCGCAACAAATCCATTATCGCATCCAGAAAAAACCCTGGAATCCGGGTTTTGATTTAGTTTGGCTGAATGGCCTAGACGCCTACGCACAACTCGACAAAACACCTTTTCAAGAAAGGTATCCGGATTTTGCGCAAATACCAATTGGTCTTTCATGTGTTCCAGATAGTTTGGATCAAGTTAAAAACTTCGTTGAACTCAGCAAAACGAACCTTTGGGCTGCTGCAGATGATGCCAGTTTTCGGCTTTTAAAGGCTCATTTTTCATTCACTTATAGAAACCGCGAAAAAAATCAACAGCAACAGAAAGCTTATTTAGCAATTATTCGCGGATTAAAAGAACGCAAGTTAGCTTTTAACGGTGCCAATGAATACCACACTAATATGCTGCTTTGTCGTTATGATACCTATCATCAGCAATTAAAGCCTGCAAACAGGAAACAGCGCATTTTATATCCAAAGTTTTATAAATACCGAGGGGTTGCCGACCGCAATATCATTTGCATTGTACAGCAAGCCATGAACTATTCAAGTGCCAAACGTTTTCAAGCTTATCTTCAAAAACAGCTTCAGAAGAACCCCAAATTCTGTCAAAAACTAGGATTTAGAAAAATCGAGGCCAACTCCAAACTCATTTCTAGCAAAGCATTATTGAACTATCTTAAGAAATGACACCAAAGTGACACTGCATTGAGTGGTGTTGTGTAATTTTGTAAAAAAAAGATATGTATCCAGCAGAACTTGTTCAACCCATGAAAGAAGACCTAACCAATGTTGGGTTTCAAGAATTATTATCCGCTAATGAGGTCGATAAAGCCATTAACGAAAGTACCGGTACACTATTAGTTGTTGTCAATTCGGTATGCGGGTGCGCAGCCGGCAACATGAGACCAGGGGTGAAGCTTTCTATTCAACACGACAAAAAACCAGCGCAATTGACTACCGTTTTTGCAGGTGTAGATCAAGATGCTGTTGCCCAAGCCAGAAAGTACTTTTTACCTTATCCGCCTTCATCGCCATCAATTGCTTTGTTTAAAGACGGAAAACTGGTTCACTTTCTTGAAAGACACCACATTGAAGGCGGAAGCGCTCAAATGATTGCTGCCAATTTACAAGCTGCCTATGATGAATTTTGCTAGTCGAGTCTAAACAACTCCGCAGCAATTCCGTCGGCATGTAGTTTTCCAGCATCAGTTAAAATAATTTTTTGCTGATCTAATTTTAACCAACCAAGACGCGCAAATTCTTCTATTTGCGCGTTTTCTTTTTGGGTCCAGCCTGAAGTTAAACTTGTCGTATCTAACCCCCACTTCGTTCTAAATCCCAATAGTATTTGTTCGTTTCGGCGTTCATTTGCACTGAGCCTTTCGACATCAAACCAATTTTGATTTTTACCCACCCCCTTCAAGTAGGCTGAATTATTTCGGATATTCCAACGACGCGCTTGGCCATCAAAAGAATGAGCAGATGGGCCCATGCCAATGTAGGGTTTAAATGCCCAGTAACTTGAATTGTGTCTAGAATGAAAGCCCGGAAGCGAGAAATTCGAGATTTCGTACTGCTCAAAACCCTTCTGACTTGCCAAAGCTAAAAGACGCAGAAATTGTTCGCTTTGTTGCGTTTCATCAGCGGGTTGCAATTTTTTCTTTCTGACCATATGATTGAGCGCGGTTTTGGGTTCAACCGTTAAGCAATACGCAGATAAATGCTGAACTTCCAAATTCAGTACTTTCTCAATCGTTTGTTCCCATTCGTTCAGGTCTAAATCTGGCAAGCCGTAAATGAGGTCTACACTAATATTGTTGAAACCTAAATTTTGTGCCAACTTAACAGCAAGTAGTGCTTCTTGAACTCCATGCGCCCGATTCATCCAAGTAAGCGTCTGATCTGAGAGCGTTTGAATGCCAATGCTCAATCGGTTAATTCCTAATTGCCGCCAAGCAATTAGGTTGGTTTCGTTGATGTCCTCGGGGTTTGCCTCTAGGGTGATTTCGGCATGACTATCCAAAATATAATTTGCATCTAAACCTGCAAAAATTTCAGCGAGTTCAGCAGGACTAAGTAAACTTGGCGTTCCTCCCCCAAAATATATGGTTTGTACAGGGCCTTGAAGTTCAGCTGCTCTTAGCTCCAATTCTAACCTTAAAGCTTCCAATAATGCAGTTCTATATGCATCAAAAGTGGTAGAGAAATGAAAATCACAATAAGTACAACGCTTGCGACAAAAAGGAATGTGCATGTAAATGCCACTCATACGCGGATCTAGTTCTTGATGAGTTTCTGTTGAAGAACCTGACCATTCGCACGTTTGAAACGAAGGATATATGCGCCAGCATTGAGCTGTGCAACGTTCATTTTACAAGAAATTCCGTGATGACCCTGTGCTAAAACAACCTTTCCAAACATATCAACAACTTCGATTTCCACTTGCTCGTTCACAGACCAATTGATATCTAAAATTGTTTGAGCCGGATTTGGTGCAATTTTCCAACCAAAGTCAAGTTCAGTATAGCCGGCATCGTCAATATTTTTGATCACGATATATGCGCTATCGCCGAAATCAGCATTGGCAAGTGTAAAAATGACATTATTGTTATGATCAGTTACTGTTAGTTCGCCATCTGTACCACCCCATTGAGAAGCGCCCATACCATCTCCATAATAATCATAGATCACCAGTGTATAACAATCAATTGATGCCATTGGTACTGTAAAATTATAAGTGGTGTTATCTTGTAATGGATTGGTAGCATCGTTGGGTGCAGGAAAAACACCTGTTCCGAAATTGCCTGCAACATTTTCATTGCCCTCAGACCAAACCACTCCACCGTTTGAATTGAGTAGTTCCATATAGGTTTCGTTGGCATAATCATCTGTTAAGAGCGTAACATGAATCGAATCGATAGTTTCAGGAATTGCTTGAATGGTGATATTTACTGCGGCTGTGTTGTTGTTGGCATTTTCATCTAGCGCCTGATTAGGATTAGTCACGGTTGCACTAAACGTATGTGCGCCTGGAGCGAGTTGCACTTGAGGAAGCGTAATGGTTTGAGCTTGCCATTGTGCAAGCGTTCCCGACCAATTATATTGTTGGGCAGTTCCGTTATCAATCTGGTATGAAATCTGGGCGCTTGTAATAGGGGTTGTTCCAATATTCATAATGGAAACAGAAGGCAAATAATTTGTGCCACAAAGGGTCAAAGCCGTTAACTGAGGGGCTGATAATGCCGCATCTAATGCAACGACAGTAGCGTTGTTTGGATCGAAGCCATCAATAAATGCAGCACCTGATGCATTCGGGTCTAGCCAAAATTTAAGTTGGTTAGTACTATTGCTCCCTGCAGGTTCCCATGAGTTCGCTACACGGCCATAGTAATCAGGGGCTGTTTGATTTTGACAAGAAGCACCTCCGCCCCATAATTGGCCAATAATACGGTGATTTTGGTCAAATAATGGAGAACCCGAGGAGCCGCCTTCTGTAGTGGTATTTCTATCCCATTGAACAGTCCAAGTTGAATTAGCCTCTGAAGAACCCATCCCTTGTGAGATACTTGGAGAATTATCATCGAAAGAGATTTTTTTGGTATCACCTGATGGATGATGAATAGAAACAGTAGATGTAGGAATGGTACCTGAGTTGTCCCAGCCCGAAAAATAAGGATTGTAATCTAATGGAACGCTGCCATTGACTAAGCCACCCGTGATTTCTACCAAACAAAAATCAGAAGGCGTACGGCGTGCCCTGAGCACAGCCCCACTTAGAGATTGAAAAGTAGGGGATGATGCCGGATTATTGCAACCAGTAGCCTGCCAATTGAAACGGAAAATCCAGTTTGCTGGATTGCTATTGCCATAGCAATGGTTGGCGGTAAGTACGTATGGTTTGCCGTCGTTTAGTGTGTTATTGATCAGTGCACCAGAGCAAAATCCACTGCTCCCGGAAACCAACATAACCGCGCTATTGCGTTGTTGAGTCCATGGCAAGCCATCATTGCAATTGACATTCATGTTGCAGCTTCCAGAACTACCGAAAGCTTTCTCAATGAATTCGTTAGCGGTTCGATATCCGTGGGTTACGACACCAAGGTGAATATTACCTATTGGGTTTTGTGGGGCAACATAATACTCCAAAATGGCCTCCTCACCTGGAATAAGTTCAGTTCCTAGTTGCCCATCATAGATGTGTTGTTGCGTAAAAGCCCCCAAAATAAAGTCCTTGCTTGGGTTATATGCAAATAATTGGTTTCCGTCTGGAATATTTGTCTGTTCAAAGGTGAGGTTTACAGTTAATGCGCCATGGCATTTTACCTTCAGCATCCAGAGTTTGGCACCATTTGGCAACTCAAACCAAGTACCTGCATTGGTCGTGTTAATATTGGTGTAATTGTTAGATCCAAAACGCCAAGGAGCAATGCCTTGTTCATCTATTTGAGCGTCTTCGGCTTGTAAAGCAGCAACATTTGGTTGGTTGAAAGACCATTCTTGAATGGATTTCTGATCAAGCGCTTGTTTATTACTAATTGGTAAGCCCCCGTTTCCTTGAATTTGAGCGAGGAGAATCGTGGTGGAGAAGAAAAAAATAAAGGAGTAAAATAGTTTCATAAGAACAGCATTTGGTACTTGAATTCGAAAGTAGCACTTTTTGATTGAAAGGGCTTTAGTTAGGACGAAAAAACTACGCCACAAGTTGTATCTTTGTGCTATGTCTAAGCCATTTGTAATTGGTATTTGTGGTGGAAGCGGGGCTGGTAAAACAACCCTGCTCAAGCGCATTTCAGAATCCTTGGAAGGATGTAGTTCTTCGGTTTTTTCTATGGACAATTACTATCTGCCGATAGAAAAACAAAGTAAAGACGCCAACGGAGTAGTTAATTTTGACTTACCAACGGCCCTTGATCACGAAAAATTAGCAACAGATTTACAGGCACTTATTGCGGGTAATCCCATTGAAGTCAAAGAGTATTTTTTCAATGTGCAGGGCAACAAAAGTGTGTTGCTTACTATTCAACCCAGCGATATCATAATTGTTGAAGGCCTATTCACCTTGCATTATCCGCGTGTTTTCCAACAACTTGATTTCAGTATTTACGTTGATGTTGACCACGCCATTCAGCTTGACCGCCGCATTTATCGCGATCAAGAAACACGCGGCTACAAACGCTCTGAAATCATCTATCAATGGGACAACCACGTACTGCCGTGCTACCAACAATTCATTGAGCCTTACAAAGATGCTGCCCACTTTATTTATCGAAACGACCACCGTTCCGAAGAAGACTTTTTGCTTTTGACTAAAGAACTGCGTAACTTGTTGCCAGCGCGCTTTATTCAATGAAAATTAATAACCTCCATTTTCAAAATTGGAAACTTAGCTACTTAGGTTCAGCTCTCATTTTCTGTGCCCTTTTTATTCTTGGTTCGAGTTCCATCAATCATTTTCAAAAAGATAAAATACAGGAGCAATTTTTAGAACTCGAGGGAAGAGCGCAGACTGAAGCTAAACAGCTATTAATACAAATCAACGAAAAACGCAAGCTCGAACATTCTCCAGAATTTTATTTTCATATTTTCGATGGTGAGCGCCTGTTCGGTTGGCGCAACAATCAATTACCAGTAGGCAGATACAAAAGTGATTTATTTCCTGCCAACGGACTCGTTAAACTTAAAAATGGCTGGTACTTTGTAACTTCACATACTTCTGATAGCTTGAGCTGTTACGTAAGTTTTTGTTTACAGAACACCTATGAACTTCAAAACGATTACCTAAAGGGTGGAAACCCTGTTTTTTGGGCACATCAATTTCAAGTATTCCCGAATGGTACTGCGAAAGAGGCTATTTACAATGCAAACGGAAAAATAGTTTGTTACATCAAACCTAATAATGCGGATAACGCTGCCTCGTTAACACTCATAGCCGCACCTTTACTGCTGATCATAGGTTTGTTTTTGATCTTGTTCAACTACTATCAGGTTTTACGCGGGCAATTATGGGCCAGCGCCGTCATATTTGTCGTGCTTTTGGTGGCAAGGCTTATATTTTATGAGACAAGCTGGCCCCTTCCGTTACAAGATTCCGATTGGTTTTCTGCCAGTTTTTTTGCTTTTGATGAGTGGACGCCCAATTTTTTTGGATTCATTATCAATGGCTTGTTTATTGGTTTTGGCGTGCAATTCATGCTCGGCCTCCTCAAAAAAAACGGAAAACCAGCGTTTACCATCTTCATATGGTTCTTTCCTATTGCTTTTTGGAGTTGGGTAAATAGTCAGCTTGCACTGATCCTCGAGCACTCTAACATTCCTGTTAATTTTGAGCATATTTTTGAGCTGCGTCTCAGTTCATTCGTGTTCTTCACCTTAATTGGCTTGAATTTTTACCAGTTTCAACTGATCCTTTCGCAAGCGCTTCAATACCAGCTTGGAAAGAAAAACAAGATGCGCAGGGGGCTCATGCTCGGACTCATTTTAAGCCCATTTATCTTATTGCTACTCGTTGATACTACTTGGTTTAACCTTATCCCAATTTTCACCATTTGTCTCAATTTTGTTTTAGGTAAAAACTCTGAATTCTCATGGTTTAGATTGAGCCGACAACTGCTCATGTTGAGCTTGGTTTCATTTTTTCTAAGTCTCCACTTGCAAAAATTAGTCAAGCAAAAGGAAATAGAAAACAGGCGTTTGTTTGCGCAGCAGCTTGCACTAGAACGCAACATCAATTTAGAATTGTCTTTCTCACAAATTTTGCCTGAAATACAGAAAGAAAAATGGTTGCTCGCCGATTTTGATAGCCTGAAAAACCAAATGACAAAGGTGAGCTTTGAACATATTTTGAGTCAGAAATTTTTCCAAGGTGTATGGGATGGCTTTGAAATTGAATCCGATCTTTTTGACCTACAGCACCGTCCTTGTTTTGGCAATGATACTTTACGATATTCCAAACTTTCTGAATTAGTACAACTACACGGACTACCTTCAGAAATTGAAGAACATATATATTTCATGCCGCATGAAGAGCAAGGATTAAGCTACATCATTTTACTGCCCCTTAAAAATCAAAAAATACTCTGCCTTACACTCATCTCTAAGCGCATACCTGAAGAAATGGGCTTCCCAAGACTACTCATTTCTGACCAAGCGGGCATCTCAAAAAGTTTAGAACAATTTTCGATCGGTAAATATGCCGAAGGTCGCCTGATTCATCAAACTGGCGATTTCAATTTTCCCAACACGCTTGGTTCTTTTCCCAGAAAACTCCTTCAAAAATCCTTTTTCGAATTCCGCGGATTTGAACATACCGTTATTCTGAGTGGCTCGGATTCTGCCATTTTTATTGCGACCAAACAAAGTACTTGGCTCAACCTTATCACCAGTTTTGCCTTCATATTTGTTTTTTGGGGTGCGCTCACCATTGCAATAAATATGATCAGTGGCCAAGGTTTTCTGATTGGAAGAGCCTGGAGCTTGTCACTTAAAATTCAAATTGCATTTCTTGTCATCCTTGTTATTTCCTTGTTCCTATATGGCTTAGGTAGCTCCATTTTTATCGGACAGCAGTTCGATGCATATGCGCAACAAGCTTTGAAAGAAAAACTGCATGCTGTCAAGATTGAACTTGGCAACCAACTGGGGCAATTAGATACGCTGGATGCCGAAAAAATTGGATTTCAATTAGAGGCAAAAACTGCCAAATTATCTGCTGTATTTAATACAGACCTTTTTATATATGACGCCGATGGTTTTCTAATTTCATCCTCAAGGCCAAAATTATTTGCATTTGGGCTCGTAGGTGAACATATGGATGCGACAGCCATGGATGCGCTGATTGGCAATAAAAGCAGTTATTTCTCGCACCAGGAACAAATTGGTAATCTAAAATTCCGCAGTGCCTACCTGCCTTTAATGAATGAAAAAAGAGACCTGCTCGGTTTTATCAATTTACAGTTGTTTGGGCAACAACAAGCTTACGAGCAACAGATTGAAGAGTTCTTGAAGTCAGCCATTAATGTGTTTATTTTGCTTTTAGCACTCTCTGTTTTTATTGCACTCATTGTAAGTAACTGGCTCATCGGGCCGTTACAATTAGTAGCTAAATCAGTAAAAAACATCGAATTTGGCAAGAAAAACCAACGCATCTCCTATCAAAATAAAGACGAAATTGGTGCCATTGTTCAGTCCTATAATGAGAAACTAATTGAACTCGAAGCAGCTGCATTAAAATTGGCTAAAAGTGAGCGCGAAAGTGCTTGGCGCGACCTTGCACAACAAATTGCCCACGAAATCAAAAATCCACTCACTCCAATGAAGTTGAGCATTCAACATTTATTGCGAAATCTTGAAAATGGCCATCCAGATACCTTGGAACAAGCCAAAAAAGCGCTGCCATCCTTAATTGAACAAATAGACGGACTCGCCGCTATGGCCAATGAATTTGCTAAGTTCGCAAAATTGCCTGAGCCACAATATGTACAAGTAGATTTAAAGCAGCTCATTATCAACACCTTGCCGCTTTTTGAGAACCATACCATTATTGATTTTAATTATACAGATGCTGCATTTACTGTGTTGGCCGATAAAAAAATGTTGGGTCAAATTTTAAATAACCTCATCACCAACGCCCTCCAAGCAACCCAAACCACTATTCAACCAAAAATTGAAATTTCTCTCCATTTAAATGCTGGGCAAATCATCCTTGAAGTCAAAGACAATGGCGTTGGTATCAATGAAGCCGCCAAAGAAAAGATTTTTACACCTTACTTCACAACAAAATCCTCGGGTTCTGGAATTGGACTGAATGTCGTGAAACAAATTTTGGAAAAACACAATGGCCACATTCATTTTGAATCAGAGGCCGGCAAAGGAAGCTGTTTTATCGTTTATCTTCCCTTATTTTCTCAAAGGCCTTAAATCATAAACCAACACATTGCCTCTTACGTAGAGCTGATGCCTCAAGAATGGCTTGATATCTACATGAGCTGTGTCTTGCTTCAAGACCAATAGTTTACTTGCTCCTTTATTAATCAAGCCATGAATTTGCTCCACAAAAGGTTTGTCTCGGTAAAGGCTATAATTGCTGTATCCAATTCTATCGATTGCAGTAAGATGCACATTTGGATACGGATCTGAGAAACAAAAAACCGTATCAGTAGTGCGAATAAATCGTTGAATCATTGGTTTCTGTGCTTGAATCTGGCCCAGAGTTTCTCCATGATTGAAATAAAACCAGCCCCAGTTACCTCTGATAAATGAAGAAGTTAACGGCGTGTTTTTGACTATGATGTTTTGATGGCCTGCTGCCACTTGCGTGTAAGATATGGCATTTAAAAAAATAAGCAACAAACCAGTCAGCGCTATTCTCTTTCGCCAACGGACAGAAGACACAAATTGATTTCCGAATTTCATATAAATAGCTACTAAAATGAGCGGCACAAACAATATTTCAATCAAATAGTAATCATGGACGTCAAATACCCAAAACCACAAAATGAAATAAGCCAAAAGTCCCAAGAAACTGATGACGATTAACCAACGCAAATAAGCAGGAATGCTTTTTTTGAAAAGTGCCCAAAATGCCAAGATGACCAACGGAATTAGAATCATCTGATGATACAATTCTTTCACATGCTCAGTAAGCACCAACTTGACGATTCTAATTTGTTCCTCGAGGCTTACCTCCCAAATTGGCCTGATAGTAGTAGAGAAAATAGTAGATCCGTAAAACGCATTATACCATATGGCGTACTTGTACCATATCAAGCTGGCTAATAATGCCGAGATGCCGCTCAAAGAAAGCCAATAAAAACGTTTGTCTGTCAGATACGGTTTCCAACTGTTGGCAAAAAGCACCTGGAAGAATAAAGCGCCAACAAAGGCAAAAATAGCGATGAGCGCCGTGACTTTAATTAATATTGCGAGGGTTAAAAAAAGCGTAAAGGAGAGGTGTTTTCTCCAGTTTCTGTCTTGTAAATAAGCAAAACAAGCACTTGTGGCCAGCAGTACAAACGAAAAAGAGTAAACATTTGGCATTACCGTATCTGAATAATAAATCAGAACAGGAGCACTAAAAATGATTGCAGAAAATAGCAGGGCTTTTTGTTTGGTGCCAAAAAACCAAAACAATAAGCGGTGCAACGAAGTAATTGCTGTAATTAAAATTGCAAGGCTCATCAACTTAGAAATCCAAAGCTGATAACCTGTAGCTTTCCAAATTTGGCCAAGCAGATAATATATGATTGGGAATTCGGCAGCAGCATTTCGGTTTCCAGTAGGAGAAATCCAATTCGTTTGTGGTTCTAAGAAAGCCGCGCCACGCATGTACTGAATAGCTTGAGTCAGGGAATCAGACTTTCTACATTCATGTATGGGTAAAATATCGCTAGTGAAATGCTGCCAAAAAGCATAAAGTATACTGAGAACAGAAAGCGTTAAAATAATTTGAAGTCGAAGATCTAGTTGCTTCCAAAAACTTTTCATGGAATAAATATACTTGCTATTATTCAAATAGCGGTAAGCGAATCGGTAGCGTTAATGCTGAAACCACTGCTTGTCCTTGTTCGTTTTTTGCTGGCGTCCAATTAGGCATGGCAAGCAAAGATTTTTGGAGAACCCCTTTCAGTATTTCTGTTTCTTTAGAGGTAAATTTCAAAAAATCAAGCGCCCTGACTTTGCCATTGACATCGATGATCAAGCGCACAAAGATTCTTCCTTCAGCACCTATTTCTTTGAGGTACTGAAACTCTGTGGTTCCCGCTATTTGAGCATCAACATACTTATTGAAATCATTGAGACTGCTACCAAAAGACGCTGGGTTTGCTGGAAAATTGACAATGCTATCACGAATAGATTTTGGGCTTATGGGCGGCAATAAAACATCTATTGGCTCACTGATATAACCAGGCGGATCCGGAGGTTCAATAGGTGCATAGGGATCATAGGGGGGCAACGGATCTATTGGTTCAGGTAAAATAAAAACGCATGAGGATAGGTTTTTTTCCTCCCTTGGCTTTATTTTAATTGGGGTTTGAGCTTTGGAGTTCAAATTCTGCTCATTATTTTTAGCAAACTTTTGTGCTTTAATTTTTGAATGGGTTTTTGTTTGGCCATTTTCTTGGCAGGCTACTATACACGTGAACAAAATCCAAAACAACAACCAACGTCTCTTCATTTTAAATCCTTTCTAACAAAGAACGCACAAACAATTGATTCCTTACCTTTGTTAGACTAAAAAAAACAAATGCAGCGCTATTGTCTTGACCCATGGAAACGCACACGCGTTATTACCAAAGAAGTTCAAATCGGAACCCTTAATTTGGGCGGACACAATCCCATTCGTGTGCAATCCATGACCACGACCGATACAATGGATACCGAAGGGTCGGTTGAACAATCTATCCGCATGATTGACGCCGGTTGTGAACTTGTAAGGCTCACGGCACCTAGTAAAAATGAGGCTGAAAATCTTAAAAATATCAAAGAAGCATTGGTTAAAAGAGGGTATAATACGCCCTTAGTTGCCGATATTCACTTCACACCTAATGCAGCTGAAATCGCTGCTAAAATTGTAGAAAAAGTTCGGGTTAATCCAGGGAACTATGCTGACAAAAAGAAATTCGAAGAAATTGAATTTACAGATGCAAGTTACGAAGCTGAACTCAAACGGATTGAAGAAAAGTTTATGCCATTAGTTCTACTTTGTAAAGAACATGGGACTGCCATGAGAATTGGCACGAATCACGGTTCGCTTTCTGATAGAATTTTAAGTAGGTATGGCGACACTCCAGAAGGAATGGTTGAATCTGCTCTTGAATTCATTAGAATATGTGAAAAACATGATTTTGACCAATTAGTCATTTCCATGAAAGCAAGCAATACGCTAGTAATGGTTCAGGCTTATCGCTTACTGATGGCAAAAATGCTCGAACGCGGAAAAGTTTATCCGCTACATTTGGGCGTAACTGAGGCAGGTGATGGAGAAGATGGTCGGATCAAGTCTGCGGTAGGCATTGGTGCACTTTTGGAAGATGGCCTTGGAGATACTATCAGGGTATCACTTACTGAAGCCCCAGAAGCAGAAATTCCCGTTGCTCAAAAATTAGTTGCAAAATACAACGCGTATCAACCTTTTAACTTCTCTATTCCAACAACAACACTTCAATACAACCCTTTTAGTTATAGTAAAAGAAGCAGTATAAACATTCACAACATAGGTGGAAAAAATGTTCCTGTAGTTTTAGCAGACCTTTCACATATTTCAGATATCAAACCGGCACATTTCTTTGGGTTTGGCTACCAATACAGCATCCCACTCGACAAATGGAACATCCAAGACCAAGCTGCAGATTACGTTTATATTGGCAATAATTCCCTAGCATTTGAAGTTCCGGGCACCCTCGGTATCATTGTCAATTATGACCTTTGGAAAGCTGAATACCAGAATAAAGCAGGCTACTATCCGCTGGTCTTGACCGATCAATTACAAGAAATCGATGCTGCACAAGTTTGTTTTATTCCATTAGAAGCTGAAGAAGCGCTGCCAGCCAATTTTACTCAGTTTTCAAAGGCAATCATTATCCTAAATGCGCGTCGCGATAATAAAACACAACTGTTCCGCCGATTTTTTCTGGAACTTCAAGAAAAGGGTTGCGCTAATCCAGTGATTTTATCTTACCAGTACGATACTGATGAGCTAGAATCATTCCAACTTTACTCCGGAGCAGATGCCGGAGCAATCCTTATAGATGGCTTCGGAGATGGTATTTGGCTGAATGCAAACCTAGGTGCGCAATTCATCAATTCTACAGCTTTTGGCATCCTACAAGCAACCAGAACACGAATTTCTAAAACCGAGTACATTTCTTGTCCTTCATGCGGCCGAACACTCTTTGATTTGCAAGAAACTACAGCTAAAATTAGACAACGCACCTCCCATCTGAAAGGCATCAAAATTGGAATTATGGGCTGCATCGTCAATGGTCCGGGTGAGATGGCCGACGCCGATTATGGTTATGTTGGAACAGGCCCAGGGAAAATCAATCTTTATAAAGAAAAGGAGATTGTGCGTCGCAATATCAACGAAGCAGAAGCTGTGGAAGCCCTTGTGGAGCTCATTCAAGAATACGGCGATTGGCAGGAACCGCGCGCTTAAAAAGCGGGCTCACACTGCAGCTCTATCCATGTATTGTGTTCAGGGTGATAAAATCCTAACTGAGCGGCATGCAAATAAAGTCGATCCGCTTTTTTACCATACAAATCATCTCCTTTTATTGGGCAATTCAGCCCTTGGTGATGAGCGGCATGCACCCTTAATTGATGTGTTCGGCCCGTTTTTGGATGTAATAAAATTCTAGTTTGACTATTTTCTGAAGAAAGCACACGATAAGTAGTATGGGCAAAGCTTCCGTGTTCAAAACATACCAACTGCCTCGGGCGATCATCTAGATCAACTCTCAGTGGCAGCTTGATTTCTCCTTCTTTTTGATGGAGGTTTCCGTCCAAAATGGCAATGTATGCTTTTTGTACTTTTCTCAATACAAACTGTCGTTGTAGCCGCTGATGCATCAATTTTGTTTTGGCTGCCAACATAATCCCAGATGTCGACATATCAAGTCGGTGCACCAACAGGGGGCCATCTGCGTTTGGATAACGTTTTTTAAGATCTTCTAAACAATTTGGCTGAGGGTTCTTTCCTGGTACTGATAAATATTCAGGGCTCTTATTAATTGCCACAATCCAGTCGTCCTCATAAATGATCTCTAATTCCTTTGCAGGGTGAATCGCGGTAATTGGATTTGGATCAACGTTGAGTCCTTGCAGCATATGACCTAAGATGGGTTCGCATTTACTTTTACACGCAGGATAAAAGTGCCCGTGTATGCGCACCTCAGAATCGGGTGACATACCCCACCAAAATTCCGCCATGCAAATAGGCTTCAAGTGATGTAAATAAGCATGTTGCAATAATTTCGGGGCGGCACATTCTCCCGCACCAGCTGGAGGCGAACCCGCAAAAAGTTCGAGTACATTTTTTGCTTCTCCCTTGGCATTTAAAAAAGTGTAGCGCTCGAAAATACGTCGTTGTAAATCGGCAGAGTGTGCAGCGCGTTGGAGCCGTATTTCATCTATTTCTTGCTGCGCCTTTTGAATTTTGAGTTTAAGGTTATCCATGTCGAAGCTCGCCGTTTTCTTGTATTCCTTGAGCAATCTGCTTTCGTGCATGCTTTGTTTGGCTAGTTCTTCAGAAAGTTCTAAAAATCCTTGTTCATCGCCCGTATACTTGGCGCGCAGCTCGGCCCGAAGGGCTTTGGCGCGCTTGTTATTTTGTATAGCTTCAGCTAATTTGTCTTCCCAATATTTATTTAAGTTTTGAAGGGATTGATTCAGTGTATTCAGTTCAGTTGCTGATTCTAATTTTTCAATAGCTAGCGTTAGCTCATTGATTTCAATTTCTTCGCGACGGAAAAATCCCTGTGCTTCGAGCAAGTCAAATACCGGTGGCACAAAACCCAAATGATCATTTGAATTACCAAGTTTTCCGGAAAATGCAGCCAAATACCCTAATTGCCCGTTGGCATCTTGAACAACCAATACGCCAAACATTTTTCCGATAGCACCTCTTCTTTCTGTCCGGTCAAGACCAAAATCGTGGCCGTAATCTGTGGTTACTAATTGTGCCTGAAGGCACTTAGTAGCATGAGCAGCTAATGGATGTAGATCATAGTAAAATGGGAAAGTAAAGCGCGGCGGACGTGCTGGG
>JBIPMW010000445.1:0-5902 GCA_044376455.1 Crocinitomicaceae bacterium
GCTCCTATCTGTTGTTTTACATCAGCGATATCTGCATCACTGATGTTGGCACCTCGCCATAATCCCCGCAAAGATTTACGAGGTTGATGGGTAGTAACCACTAACTGTTGTTTAATATCAGGAGTCACTTTTTCAATTAGACGTACTTTGTCTAGAGGAGAAAGCTGTTTGACTATCTCTAAGGCATCTTCTAGGGTAACAACTCTTGTCATCTTTTTAGACCTCAAGAAATAATGAGAATAACTTTCTGATTACATATCATCTTACAACGAATTTGAATCTTGGATCAAAAGGTTAAAATTCTCACAAAAATATTGACAAGTGCTGATCTAAGCTTAACAAAAACTTAACACAAATTCACTTAAAAACTATTGATTCGGCAGAAAAAAGGTGGTATGACTGAACTCAACAACAATAATGGAGGACTTACCCCATGAAAACTAAAAAACTGACACCCCGCAATGCTGCTCCTGTCCAACGGGAAAATACCGCTACCGTCTCTCGTAATGGCAATGCGATCGCTCAACTTGATTGGGGAACTTTTTGTGTGGGAGAGGATGGGAATGGCAATTGTGAAGAGTGGTACGAACTGCCTTTTGCGGGAGACGACGCAGAGTAATCCCTCCGATTTTAGCACGAACCTCAAATCAGGTCAAAAGTCTTTTTCTCCTTGCCAGGGCGCACGGTTTGCCTCAAGGAATTGACCTACAACCCTAGTTAATTCCTGGCTTTCGGATACCTGACACGGGGAGAAGCATTGCTCGGGGAGAGGGGGAGCGGGGGAGTACAGGTTTTTGCTCTTCTGTTGTCTCCCTTTTCCTTGGCTCACCAGTGCTAGAAGATTTAGATTCACAATAGGATACCAAGGAAAATTTTTTTATGAAAACTGTTGACAAAACTCAGTTAAAAGCTAATTTACTAGAATTATTGCAAATTGTGGAGTTACAAGGAGAAGAAATTTTAGTGACAGAAGGGACTAAACCAGTGGCGAGAATTTCTCCCTATCAAAAAAGTTATTCAACGGCGGAATTGTTTAAGAATATGCGAGGCAAGGTTCAGTATTTTGAAGATTTAACTACCCCAACAACCGAAGAATGGACGGAAGTATAAAAATTGTTCTTGATACTTGCGCCTTAATCTGGTGGAGTTTAGATCCCGACAAACTTTCTCAAAAAGCCAAGGAAGCTTGTGAACAGATGGAACAGCAAAAAAATGGTTTAGTACCATCAACAGCAATCTGGGAAATAGCCATTAAGGTTAACAACCGCAAATTAGATTTAGGAGTGAACATAGATGATTATATTGCAACTCTAAAAAAATCTGATGTTGTTCGGATTATCCCGATCAATGAGGAAATTTGGCTCGACAGTGTTAGGTTAAAATGGGAACATCGAGATCCGGTAGATAGAGTAGTTGTGGCGATCACCCAAAGAGATAAAGCAAATGTTATCACCGCAGATCAAAAAATAGCTAGTTTCTATTCTTCAGTAATTTGGTAAGCAACTAATCAACTAATCTACTCCTAGTGGACTGTTTCAACTAAAATAGGGCAATAGATTTGGCTCTTCTGGTTTCTGTGTGGAAACGAGGTCTATACTGATAGAATATCCGCAAAATAGCCCTAAAAGTCTTGCCCGATAAGCATTTCACGATTCCATAAGCAAAAATTATCACACAAAGTCGAGAAGAGCCTAGATTTCGGCTTAAAGTCTTAGATTATAGAATTTATAGCATTTTTCTAATACACCAAATTAGCTGAAACAATCCACTATAATGTAATAAATAATCACATTTTACCTCATATAAGTCGAGAGAGCCAAATCATCAATAATCATAGAACAAGGAGATGATTAATCATGAAATATAGCATTTTAATTCAATGGTCTGAAGAAGATAATGCCTATATTGCCAGTTTACCCGAATGGGGAAAATACGCTCGCACTCACGGCAGCACCCATCAAGAAGCCATTGATAATGCCCAAGAAGTTTTAGGCTCTTCGGTTTGTGTTATGCAATGGACGGGGGTTATAAGGGATGGAACCCTTATATAGAAAGGCATTTAGCGATTTTTGTCAATTGTTTTTTATCTAGAGCGAACTAATCAATTAAGTCTCTTGCCAGATAAGGATTTAGTCGATTTATGCCCGCCTATCGAACCATAACAAGTAACGAAGAGCCAAGTTTTAGAAGATTTGGTAGATATATATACCCAAGAAAATAAACCTTTGCCCTCGCCAAAACTATTACAATTAGCTGAGAAAATTACTAATGACTAACCTCCCAACTATTCTAGGACTAAAAGTAGGTTTTTCTCCTGGAGAAAATGATTTCAACAAAAACTTAACACAAATTCACTTAAAAACTATTGACTCGGCAGAAAAGAGGTAGTACGGTTGGAATCGACAAAAATTAGGTCGGACTTACCCCATGAAAACTAAAAAACTGACACCCCGCAACGCTGCTCCTGTCCAACGGGAAAATACCGCTACCGTCTCTCGTGATGGCAATGCGATCGCCCCCATTTCTGGGGTAACAATCCACATGGGATTCCTTTTGCGGGAGACGACGCAGAGTAATCCCCCTGATTCTAGCACGAACCTCAAAAAATGTCAAAAGACTTTTTCTCCTTGCCAGGGCGCACGGTTTGCCTCAAGGAATTGACCTACAACCCTAGTTAATTCCTGGCTTTCGGATACCTGGAACCCGGGGAGAAGCTTCTTGAGCAGGGGAGAGAGGGAGCGGGGGAGTACAGGTTTTTGCTCTTCTGCTGTCTCCCTTTTCCTTGGTTGAGGAGTGCTAAAAGATTTAGATTCAGGGAGATGAACCCCTGCCAATAGCTTACTCCCCCAGGGTTATCGGGTAGCGGTGTTCTTCTCCTTGGGTTTGTATTTCTGGCAAAAGCCTTTGTACTTTCTGGCACATTCTTCTAAGCTGTCACCAAGTTTAAGAAAAGCAGGATGCCATTGAGTTAAGCCGTCATCGGTTAAACGTTCATAACTGCCGTAGTTACTGAAATCATAGAAGAAGCCAGAACGCATTTTTGCTGCTTTCGGGTTGCCGTGAATGTAACGTAAGGTATTTAACGCCCTTTCTCTATCTGAAGGAGGGAAACCATCGCCAAAATACCGCTTTTCCCAAAAGTGTCCTGTGCGATCCCCCCTAGCCCCCCTTGATAAGGGGGGAAGCCGAAGGCGGGGGGATCACATCGCCGTGTACCAGTTGAGGAAGTGCATGATTTTGGGTAAATCTTCAGGTTGGGCAGGTTCAATGAGATAATGGACATGATTAGACATGATACAGAGAGCATAAAGCCTAAACTGGTGTTTGTCTAAAGCCTTCTTGATGGCATAAAGAAATACCTCCCGGCATTCCCGCTTGGATAATTTGAATTCTCGGTTATTGCAGCGTGTGGTGACGTGGTAGGAATAACCAGCTTGTAAATTTCGAGGTTTTCTTGGCATATTCTTAAGCGAAATTTGAAATTTATGATAGTTGCTGACATTCAAAAAAGCTCCCTCAAAGAGCAAAGGCTACAATTTATTCGTAACCATCAACAAGCTTTCGATGTTGAGCCGATTTATCCTTTGCGGCTGTTTGAAGATTTCGTGATGGGGGTTGAGGGCGATTGTACTATTGAAGCCTCTTGTAAGATAGAATTGGATAAACTGATTGCCTCAAGGTTTTTGCTCTTTTTTAAAGATAAAGCTCAAGAGTGGCAAAAATATCTAGCTCAATCTCTAGCTTTTTTTCAGCAAGTGGAGAACCGTGTGGGTGTTCAATTAGATTATTCTTTATTACAGGGATTTTTAGGAGATAATTTTGACTTTAGCAAGCTAGAAGTCCTAACTGCTGGTATTGACTTAAGAACCAATCTTGCCGATTCTAGTCTAAAAATGCACATCAGAATTGGGGATTATCCCGAAAAACTAGCAACCGCTTTTGTTTTAAGTGACGGTGTTGCTGATAGTAATTATCTCAGTGGGTTTGTTCACCTAATTGGGTTTGATTTTTATTTCAATGGTAAGAGTGCAATCGAAATTTATGCCGAGATTAGAGAAGATGATTTTTTCAAACCAGAAACCATCAATCAAGTGTGGCAACATTTTCCTAAATCAGCCTTAAAACCTCTCCAAGCATCAGATCTATTTTTTACAGGTTTATCAAAAGCAAATAATAACCCAGTGCTTTACTACTCTCTCAAAAATCGTCAGAATTTAATCAATTACTTTAAGCTTAATGATACCGCCCAAAGAGTTCACAGCTTTTGTCAACATCAAGATATTTTACCGAATATGTGGGTAGGCACAGCCCAACAAGAATTAGAAAAAACGAGAATCGAAAACGTTAGGCTTTACTATTATAAGTATTTTGGAATGGAGTAAATTTTATGTTAACCACGAAACTTCTCTGATGTCAAGACAGTCAAAACGATAAAACAGCTAATGGAGACCATCAATGATGCAAAGAATTCACGACTTAAAACAACTCTATGAGATTGATGACTCTCAATGGCTAGGAGAAACCGTTAGCCTACTCAGAAATCATCAATTTTCACAACTAGACTTAGAACATTTAATCGAGGAATTAGAGGATTTGGGCAAAGAAAAGAAAAATGCGGTAGCCAGTCTTTTAGAACAGGTTATCCGCCATTTATTATTACTGCAATACTGGACAAAGGAAGCAGAATATAATACAATTCATTGGCAGGAAGAAATTTATAACTTCCGTACTCAATTAGGGCGAAAAATGACAGCCAATCTCCACAATTATTTAGAGGAAGAATTAAACTCGATCTACCAAGATGCGTTAGGTTTTGTCAAAATCAAAACAGTGAATACTGTGATTTTTCCCTCTCAATGTCCTTACTCACTAGAACAATTACTAGATCGCTCTTGGTTGCCATAAAAATCAATTAAACAACAAAAAGAGATGAGAAATTATGTTAACCACAAAACCCCGCTTTCAAACCTTCGCTGAATATCTACATTATGAGGATAATTCAGAGGAACACTATGAATTATTTAACGGAGAATTGGTAGAAATGCCGCCAGAATCAGGACTTAACTTTGAAATCGCTAACTTTCTTTTTCTCAAATTTGCCTCCCTTGTTGGACATCGGAGAGTCAGAGGACATGGTTTAGAATTAGAAGTGAGAGGCGAACCGAAAAACCGTTACCCTGACTTAACCATTATTCGAGAAGAACATATTCAATTACTCTCCCAGAGAAATACGATTCTTCTTACCATGGCACCCCCCTTATTAGTCATTGAAGTCGTTAGCCCCGGAGAAATCCAAAGAGAGAGAGATTACATCGCTAAAAGAAGCCAATATCAAGATTGTGGGATTCCCGAATACTGGATAGTTGATCCTCAAACTCAAACCATTTTAGTCTTAGAATTAAGAGAAAATACTTATACAGAAATTGGTAATTTTAGCAATGATGACTTAGTAAAATCCTCTATATTTAATCAACTCAATTTAAAAGTTTCTCAAGTATTTAATTAGGCAAATTAACCCCCATGATTACCGTCGAACCCATTACCTTAGCCAAGTCTCCTCAAACAATTCCACGCCTAGAAAATGGAGACAAGCTTACTCGTCGTGAATTTGAGCGTAGATATAATGCTATGCCAAATCTGAAAAAGGCAGAACTGATTGAAGGAATTGTTTATATTATGGCTTCTCCTCTCAGAATTAAGAACCATGGTGAACCCCATGCTGATATTATAGGTTGGCTAAGTGTCTATAAAGCCTTTACTCCCAATCTGCAATTAGGCGATAATTGTACGGTACGTCTTGATGCGGACAATGAACCTCAACCCGATGCACTATTAAGAATTAAAAATGGTGGACAATCAACGATTAGTGAGGATGGTTATGTCGAAGGTGCGCCAGAGTTAA
>JBIPMW010000024.1:0-14689 GCA_044376455.1 Crocinitomicaceae bacterium
CTGGGACAATGCTTCTTGCGTCATCTCTTGGTCTAATGTGCGGCGAAAAGCGTTGTCTTGATCAATTTCTTTAGCGAGGTCTTGCAATTGCTGTTCGTCATCGCTCAACATCCAAGCTACCGCTCGAGCTCCGGAAGCGATTCTTCCTGCGGCATTGATGCGCGGTGCGATCACAAATACGAGGTCTCTTAAGGAAAGCGGAAAGGATTTTTTGGCGAACTCCAATAAGATTTGAAATGCTTTGCGTGGTTCGGCATTGATTTGCTGGAGTCCTGCAGCACAAAGCACTCTGTTTTCACCGAGTATTTCCACAATATCTGCTCCTATTGCTAATGCCACTAAATCAAGACTTTTGAATAGTTTGGAGGTATCGAGTTGCTGCTTTTGGTAATAAGCCTGTAGTAATTTAAAAGCAACGCCACATCCGCATAGCTCTTTGTATGGATACTTGCAAGCTGCTTGTTTTGGATTCAGGATAATACCAGGTGGTAAGTTTATTTCGGGTTGGTGGTGGTCACATACGATAACATCGACGCCATTAGTAATTGCGGTTTGTAATTGCGAATGGGCTTTGATGCCGCAATCCAATGTGATCAATAATTGAACGCCGTTTTCAATGACATAGTTAATTCCGGAGTCACTGACCCCATAACCTTCTTTGTAGCGATCTGGAATATAATAAAGGCAATCTAGGCCTAATTGACTCAATTGTTCATGCATCAGGGCTACTGATGTAGTGCCATCGACATCGTAGTCACCGTAGAGCAACACTTTTTGCTGTAATTCAATGGCTTCGTGTAATCTATTTACAGCAGCATCCATGTGCAGCAGCTCAAATGGATCATGCAGCTCAGAAAGTTTAGGTCTGAAAAATGCAACCGCAGCTTCTCTGGTCTGGATATGACGCTGTGCCAATAATTCGGCAATAAAATGAGGTACCTGAAGTGCTTTGGAAAAAGAATGTGTGAATTCAGCCGGCGCTGAATCTTTGAGATGCCAGTTTGCTTTCATGAAACAAATTTACAGGAAGATCTGTTGTTGGGCTACGTTATTCTACGTAACTGAGCTTCAACATATTGGTTCCGCCAAGGTCTTCAAGTGGAATAGAAGCCACGTTGATGACCACGTCTCCAGAATGCAAATAACCATCATCTTTCATGAGGTGCTTGATGTCGGCAATGGTATGGTCCGTTGAAATCCTTTTGTTGTAGAAAAATGCGCGGACACCCCAAACGAGATTCAGCTGCGTCAGGATCTTGCGATTACTCGTGAACACATAAATGTAAGACTCTGGACGTTGAGATGCTATTTTGTAAGCCGTATAGCCTGAGTAAGTCATGGTGATAATGCCCTTGGCTTCCACGCGCTGAGCCAAACGACACGCATTGAAGCAAATAGAATCTGATATGAAGCGCGGACTTCCTTTTGGTGGAAGTTCTTCTTTATGATAAAGGCTTGGATGACCTTCCATTTCTTGAATGATATTGGCCATGGTCTGAACTACCTGCACTGGATATTGACCAACAGAAGTTTCACCTGAAAGCATCACTGCATCTGCACCATCTAAAACGGCATTAGCGACATCATTGACCTCAGCCCTACTTGGTGTGAGGCTATTGAGCATAGACTCCATCATTTGCGTTGCAACAATGACTGGTTTTGCTTTGGAAATAGACTTGCTAATGATCATCTTTTGGATCAGTGGGACGTTTTGGTAAGGTACCTCTACACCGAGGTCACCACGGGCGACCATCAGTGCATCACTGGCTTCGATGATTTCATCAATATTTTCGAGTGCTTCTGGCTTTTCAATTTTGGCAACAACCAAAGCGATACTGCGTTTTTTAGCAATGCGTTCTTTTAAGTCCGTAATACATTTTGCTGTTCTGACAAAGGAAAGACCAATCCAGTCAACTCCAAGTTTAAGTGCAAAATTGAGGTCTTCGATGTCTTTCTCAGTCAAGGAAGGCATGGAGATTTTGGTATTGGGGAAATTAACTCCTTTTTTTGAACACAATAATCCGCCTTGTACAACCTCGCAACGGATTTTTGATTTTTTGTCGGTTTCTAATACCTTGAGCACTAATTTACCGTCGTCAAGCAAAATACGTTCGCCCGGATTGACATCTCGAGGCAATAAATTATAATTAATTGAAAAGCGCTCATTATTGCCGAGTACTTTATCTACCACTACATCAATGTGCTGGCCAACTTCGATAAGTACGCCATTATTTTCCATTTCATGGGTCCTGATCTTAGGGCCTTGAAGGTCTGCAAGGATGGCAACATTAAGCGCCAACTCTTCATTGAGTTCTCGGATAAGTGCAACAGCACCTGCATGATCTTGGTGTGAGCCGTGTGAAAAATTAAGGCGACAAACATTTAGCCCAGCGAGTATCATTTCTTTGAGTGTTTCTTTTTTCAGGGATGCTGGGCCCATTGTTGCAACAATCTTTGTTCTTTTCATATTAACTTGTTAAATAATCTATTAATTCAAACTCTTCGTAGTTGAACTCAAAAATAGCAACGACTCCATTGATACTTCGGAGTTTGGTTTGAAGCTCAGACGAAGGATGAGAATTGTTTTCTTTTAAAATCAGAAAATAATCAATCATTGGGCGATCTGCTTGCAAGAATTGTTGCTCTTGTTTATTTTTCACTAAAAAGAACTTGGTAAGTAAGTCTTGATCCTCGTAAAAAAAGTATCTGAAATGCTGATTACTTTTTGTTTTTGTCTGATAAACCTCAAAACTTTGATCGGTTTTTTCTAGTTGTATCCCAAATACTTGATTGAGTTCCCACGTAAGTCTGTAGTCGGCAAATGCCGAGGAAATGCCATAAATTTCGAAGGGCTGCTCTTCATCGAAGGTCAGTTCGTATTTTTTGACTTTTCCCATAGTGTCAAATTTACACAATTAACTCCAACGCGACATCAACAATTTATTGTCAATTCATTTCATATCCATAAGTTTTAACGAGTGATTAAATAAGTACTTTTGATTTAGAAAACACAACATGAACAACAAACAAGCTCTCCTTATTCTCTTTGTTTTTTTGGCCCAAGTGAACCTTTCTTTTGCCCAGCCAGACAAAATGATCACCAACCGCGATAACTATTTTTGGCAATTTGGTATTGCCTGGACAACCACTGACGATGACGGTAAAGAGCTCAATCCGATGCCCTCTGATCAACTCCACGGAGCAATTGTCCCTACCAGACTATACGTTGACCGCTACATTTACAATGGCTGGAGTGTAGAAGGTGTTTTGGGTGCCCAAACCTACGATTCTACCAAATTAGTCAATGACTCAGTGGGTGTAAATGGTTTTTTAGGGTATTTCGATGCCGCACTCAAGTATTCGTTCTATAAGCAATTAGGCCGAGGTGCACTTGACCCATACTTAGGTGCCGGCGCTGGTTTTACCATCAGAAACAATGATCCTAGACAAAGTGCGCCTATGTTAACACCAACCGTTAATCTATCTGCAGGCTGTACTTTTTGGCTAAGTAAACAATTGGGATTACAAGCTCAAGGAGTTTATAAGTTTGGATTAGTCGATGTATTGGGTGCTTCTTCTTATAGTCAATATAGTCTTGGGGTGGTGTATCGCATCGAAAAAAAAGATGGGTACAAAAGCGACTTCCATAAGTCGAAATACAAAATACCTAGAAAGCCATCCAGGATTAAAATAGAAAAGTCCGGAGACGAATCTTAATTCAGGACTTGTATTCTTTTCGTGGTTTCTTGATCGGCAGTCACGATACCATAGTAATAGGTGCCGTTTTCAAGAAGCGTGGAATCAAATCGAATGATGTGTCCGCCCTTTTCGAAAGGTTGATTGGCCAATTCATGAAGCAATTGGCGATTTTGCCAAATACCAAACTGAACATTTAGTGGAGCTGGGCAAACAAAATAAAAGGCGAGTTCTCCACTTGCAGGGTCTTGATCAAGGTTATAGAGTTCACAGTAATCTTTGTGGACAACTTGGCCTTTCTGAAAACGCTTGAGTAGGCGTTTGTAGGCTATAGCTGCCAAAAGAATCAGAAAACTAACAAATAAGAATTTTACAATTGCTTCCATTATAAAGAGATTATTCCTGGGATTTTTGAGGCACGTTCATAAACATCGATGATTGTTTGTGCCGAAAGCATCACTTCTTTCGCACTGACACTCACGTATTTGCCGGTTTGGGATTCATGAAATACAACCTCGCTATTGGCATCAAAAAGGGCACTAACCTGTGCTAGTCTTTGGTTGTCATTGGGAACTATAAACTTAAACAAATAGATATTTGGCCATTCTTGTTGTTCTAGTTGTGCTTTTAGGTTGTCAAAATTCCCCATGTCACAAAATTACGAACTTGCGTTGTACCAAAGCATTCAATTTTTATATTTGTTTACCATGCGTTTGAAATATGTCGGTGTATTCTTATTGAGCTTTATGCTCCTTGCCTTTGTAGATTGGCCCTCGGGTTCTGCAGCAAGCCCAAATACACAGTTTTCAAACACCACAGCGCACAACGACTTGCCTGTATCTGACCCTTCTATTTATACGAGCCAACTCAATAATTACCTCTCCCAATACATGGATCGGTCAGTGAAACAAGGAATCAAGCCGGTTCAAACTACTGCAGGGCTCCGCAAGGCCTATAAAGCCAAAAAACTTGTACTGGTTGCAGCAAATAAAGGCTATGTTTTAGACGAATTTCAATACTCCTACGCATTTTTAACTCCTTACGCTGCTCAAATCTTAAAAGAAATTGGTAGCGCCTTTAAAGATTCCATTGCACATACACATTTGGCCAAATGTGACCTCATCGTGACCTCCATGACACGTACACACCACACCGTTTCTAAATTGGTCAAAACCAACCGAACTGCTGTTCGCAGAAGTCCGCATCTCAACGGAAATAGCTTTGATTTCTCTTACGCGCGTTTTGCAACCGATCAAGCGCTATCCACTGAAGAACTTCAGTATCTTCAAACTACCATTGCCAAAATACTCTTGCAGTTTAAAAAAGACATTAAAATCTGGGGAACGTATGAAGCTCATGAAGAATGCCTTCATGTGGTTGCAAGAAAAGGCATATAAATTGTAAATTTGCCCATGCGTTTTCTCCTCCTTTTCTCCTTTTTCAGCAGCTTCTTATGCGCTCAAAAACAGCTGACTGCCAACAAAATATCAGAAAAAATCAATATCGATGGTCAGCTTAAAGAAAGTGCTTGGCAAAACGATAGACAATTCGAAAATTGGATCCAAATCAAACCTGAACCTGGCAAACCTTCGAACGTCGCCACGAGCGTACAACTTTGCTATGACGACGACGCCCTTTACTTTGGGTTTTACTGCCAAGACCACCCCGACTCCATCTCTAAAGTACTGTCGCTACGCGATGACTACAATCCAAATTGCGACATCATCGGTATTTTTATCGACACCTATAATGACAATCAGAATGGATTTTATTTCGGCATTACTAGCCGAGGAGTCCAGCTAGATGCAAAGATTTTTACGAATGATTACAACGACAAACTCAATTTAGTTTGGCACAGTGCCGTGAGCATCGTTGAAGACGGCTGGATTGCTGAAATTCGCATCCCTTATTCTGCCATCCGTTTTCCGAAAACTGAAGTGCAAAATTGGGGTATCAATTTTGGCCGTCAAATATCCCGTTCACGTGAAGAATCGTCATGGGTAACGGTCAACCCCGATCTTGAAAATATGCTCCTAGAAAGTGGCGATGTCACCAACTTGAATAACATTACACCGCCGTTGCGTTTGGCACTGATGCCCTATGTGTCCGCCTATGCAGATGAAGTCATCTATACGGATGGGACTAAAGGACTGCTCAAATCTTTTAATGGTGGAATGGACATCAAATATGGTGTCAATGAAGCCTTTACACTTGACGTCACGCTAGTTCCAGATTTTGGGCAAGTTGTTTTTGATCAGCAAGTATTGAATCTCTCCCCTTTTGAAGTACAATTCAACGAAAACCGACAGTTTTTCACGGAAGGAATGGAACTATTTAATAAGGCCGGTATTTTTTATAGCCGCAGGATTGGGATACAAGCCCCCTACCGCGTGAGTCAGACCTTATTGAAAGACGGAGAATACTTAGCAAATGCCCCTGGATCTTCACAGTTGTATAATGCCTCTAAAATATCTGGGCGCATGGGCAACGGCTTGGGTGTTGGTGTTTTCAATGCAGTGAACGCAGAACAATTTGCTACTGCAATTTCAACGGCAGATGGTTCGGAACGTGAGGTGTTGGTTTCGCCATTAACAAATTATAATGTGCTGGTTTTTGACCAAAATTTAAAAAACAACTCTTCGGTAACGTTTACCAATACAAATGTTTGGCGATCTGGCGCATTTTACGACGCCAATGTCTCGGCATTCAATTTTAACCTTAATTCAAATAATAACGATTATAATTTCAATGGCAAGGGAATTGTGTCTTCCCAATTTGACCAAGCCAATACGCTCGGGCATAGCATCAATTTAAATGTTCAAAAACAACGAGGTGCCCTCATTGGCGGAATCGGTTACTTGGAAGAATCTGATACCTATGACCCAAATGACATGGGCTTCAACTACAACAATAACAGGCGTATTTTTGAAATCAGTAGTTCATATCGACAATTCAAGCCGAAATGGGAAACGCTCATGCGTTGGACTATTAATGGGAATTTTTCACAATCTTATTTATACAATCCGCAGGCATTCAGTAGCAACATGGCAAGCCTTAATTTCTTTGCCGTAACTAAAAAATTCAACGCGACAGGCTTCAATTTTGGTTATACACCAAATGCAACCCGAGATTATTTTGAGCCACGCACGTGGGGAGCTGTATTTAACATTCCAAAATTTTATTTCTTAAATGCTTGGTTATCTACCAATTATCAAAAACCTGTAGCCTTTGATGCCGGCATCAATTTTGTGGACTATCAAAACAGCCCTTGGAAGCAACTCGCCTATAATTTCTCACCAAGATTCAGGGTTGCAGATGCCTTTTTCTTGACCTATGGTCTCGAAAAAGAACTTCAATATAACAACCTTGGTTATGCCATTGCTTTTGGAGAGGCTGCCCAACAAATTGACGGGATATTATTCGGTGCTCGGGACCGCAACACCACCATTCAAGCGCTTTCAGCTGATTACATTTTAACGAACCGTATGGCGCTCAGTTTGCGTTTACGTCATTACCGTTCTACGCTTAAATACTCTGATTTTTATACCCTTCAAGGCGACGGAAATCTGGCGCAACTTTCCAACTTTACTGGCCTAACTGCACAAGGAAAGTCAGCCTACGACATCAACTACAATGCTTTTACTATCGATTTCGTTTACCGTTGGGTTTTTATGCCTGGCAGCGAATTAAATATTGTTTGGAAAAACTCGGTTTTTGCAGGCAATGATGCTGTAAGCACACCTTATTGGGAGGATCTGTCTAGTATTTTGAAAACAGGTGCCCGCAATAGCTTCTCGATGAAATTGATTTATTGGCTCGATGCCCAACAATTTAAGAAATCCAAACAACAATTACCACGATGAATAATGTCCGTCGCCATGAACATAAGCCCTATTAGAGGCTTGATCAGGCGAAAATTCAGAAACATACGGATAAACCACTCGATCTTTGAGTAGTACTGTTTTGCCCGAAGGAACCAAAATAACCAATTCAACCTCTTGATCGCGCATACGGTCATTTGCTGGAAATGCAAAGCCACTAGCAAAGGTCAAATTATTGTCTTTTAATTCACAAGGGAACTGAATATGAGCCGCGCGTATATTGGCTTTCATATAAGAAGAAGCATTCGATCTTTTCAAAACACGTATATGATACAATGAATCTGTTGATTCCTCGTAATTGATAGAAATCCCGCTGATGTATAGCTTTCCATTCTCAGCTAAAATAAGGCCTTGATCAGGGTGCTTACTCATTTTGAAGCCATTTGCATTCAGGCTCAATTTATATTGATTAAATGCTTTCAAATGCAGCTCGTTGGAGATAACCAAATTCAACGAATCACCGCTATATGTGCTGATCTCTTTACTCAATTCACTTTCAATGGCAAAATCCTTTGCAGTCGAGACGCCAACATAAAAAATCAAAACAAAACCGACAACAGTAAAGGCTCCAAATGAAAAATACCCAAGTTTTAACCATTTTGCATGGAAATTGATCAACAGCCTCAAACCTGTTAATAGACTTGACAAGCCCCAGGAAAATCCGATGAGTGCTGCTCCAAGATAAATGTATGAATGGAGTTGTGAGGTTTCAAAAAACAAGCCACTCAGCTCTCCTAATGAGGTGAATTCTCCATTGATTTGGGCCGGAATCATTTCAGGATCGATGAAAAGAAAAACACCGATTGAAATAATGAGGCTTAGACCAAATAACACCAAGAATATGCCAAAAGAAACTTTCAAGAAATTAACCAAGCGCTGAGCACCGTTGCTCAGACCTGAACCTGTTTTTAATTGACTTGACCACTTCTTGGCATTGTTTTCAACACGTTCTGCAGCTTCTTTAAATTCAGTCTTGATGTTCTCCACATTAACAGCTCTGCCACGCATTTGTAATTTTTCACTTGCTGTTTTGGCACGAGGCGTTACGATCCAGAGAATGATATAAATAGGAATCCCGGAACCAAATGCCATGGTAAAGAGCACAAAAAATACACGGACAAATACAACATCAATATTGAAATAAGCTGCCACGCCTCCTGCCACACCTCCCAAAACGGGATTTTCTGGGTCTCTGAAGAAACGTTTGTGCGCAGCCATTTGCTCAGTGCCCTCTGTGGATGATTTTTGTTCTGTTGTTGTGTCTGTATCGGCAAAAGTATCTGGGCTACCCAGCAACTGAATGATTTGTGAAATCTGTTCGAGTTGGACGACTTGTTGTACCGCCACTTTTTCCTGAAGGAGCTCCACGATCCTTAACTCAATGTCTTGTATGATTTCATCTTTGCCTTCTTCATGTTGCAGCACACTTTGAAGGGCATCAAGGTAGTTTTGTAATTCTTGATAGGCTTGTTCTTCGAGAATAAAAGGAAATCCTTGTATGTGTATTGAAATAGTTTTATTCATGACCTTATGCTTTATTGATTTTTAAAACAGCTTGTTGCAATTCTTGCCAAGTGCGTTCAAGCGCTGTATAAAATTGTTGTCCCTTTTGGGTGATCGTATAGTACTTTCGGGGTGGTCCTGAAGTAGATTCCTCCCAACGATAAGTGAGCAGTTCCATATTCTTCAAACGCGTGAGTAAGGGATATACGGTCCCTTCTACAACTACTAATTGGGCGCTTCGGAGTTGCTCCAAGATTTCTGAAGGATAGGCTTCCTTCCTATTGAGGATTCCGAGAATGCAATACTCCAAGATGCCCTTTCGCATTTGAGACTGTGTATTTTCAACATTCATCTTTAAAGTTTTATACAAAGTTATATGTTTTATTTTGTATTATGCAATACATAGTACTAAGAATAAAAAAAGCACCAAAATGATGCTTTTTATAAAAAATATCTTGCTTTATTTCAGGCACTTAAAATAATCAAAGGGCTCCTGACAAGCATTGCATTGATAATGTGCTTTACAAGCTGTGCTGCCAAAAAGGCTGACCATACGGGTGTCTTGGCTATTGCATTTCGGGCATGAAACCTTAGGGGCATCGGCAAATAATACGGATTTGTCTGGTTCGTTGACAGGTGGGGCGATGCCGTAGAGCCGCAGTTTTTGACGACCTTCTTCACTGATCCAGTCGGTAGTCCAGGCTGGGCTCAATACATGCTTGACGCGTGCATTTGGAATGCCCTTTTCTTTGAGCTTTACCAATAGATCAGCTTCAATTTGCTGCATAGCCGGACATCCACTGTAGGTTGGCGTGAGTTCAATGATCCACTCAGCATCTTCCTGATAAATTTGTTGCACTACACCAAGGTCGATGATAGTCAGTACAGGTATCTCTGGGTCACTAACCTCTTGTAAAAAAGTTCTGATTTCTTCAGGACTTACCATTGCATATTAGGATAAGCGCGTTGCATATATTGCAACTCTGCTAAAAGATAACCCATGTGCTCTGAGTGTCGTCCTTGTCTGCCCCCTTCAAATTTCCAATTGTGGGTTGGAAGCGCTAAAGTTGCTTCTGAAAATACTGCATTTACGGTTTCCATCCAATTTACATGAATTTCTTTGAGGGAAGGAACTTGATGATTTTCTTGTAACTGCGCGTCAATAACATCCTCATAAAATAATTCTGCGCTGTATCTCCATAAATGATCAATGGCTGCCTGCGCGAGCTCATGAGATTCATCAGTGCCATCACCCATTCTGATCACCCATTCTGAAGAATGCTTTAAATGATAACGCGTTTCTTTCAAGGATTTTTCTGCGATTGCTGCTAATTGTGTATTCGGGCTCTTGCAAAGTGCTTCATAAAGTGGTTTACGAAAGGCATCAAAGAGGAACTGACGAAGCATGGTCATGGCAAAATCTCCGTTTGGTTGTTCTACCATTAAAACGTTTTTATACTGATTTTCAAATCTTAAAAACGCTAAGTCATCGTGTGTTTTTCCTTCGCCTTCTAGCTCAGCTGCAAAATCGTAGAGACTGATTGCTTGACCGATTAAGTCTAGAGAGATGTTGGTCATGGCAATATCTTCTTCAAGGATAGGACCGTGACCACACCATTCACCTAGACGCTGGCCCAAAATGAGGCTGTCATCGGCCATGCGAAGTACGTATTCAAAAAGTGCTGATTGTTGCATGCTTACATGTGTTTGACACCCTCAGGTACATCATAAAAAGTGGGATGACGATAAATTTTAGTGTCTGATGGCTCAAAAAATGAATCGAGTTCGTCGATATCTGTGGCATGAATATTTGAAGATTCTACCACCCAAATGCTGATGCCTTCGGATCGGCGTGTATAGACGTCTCGTGCGTTTTCAAGCGCCAAAGTAGCATCTGGTGCTCTTAAACTACCAACATGCTTGTGGTTGAGTCCTTGCTTACTTCTGATAAAGACCTCCCAAAGTGGCCATTGTGTATTTGACATAGTCTGTATAATTAATTAGGCTGATTTTTTCATGGCGCGCTTCTTGGCGTAAGCATTTGCTGCTTCTCGCACCCAGAGCCCGTTTTGTTTGGCTTTGACGCGAGCCTCAATTCTTTCTTTGTTGCAAGGCCCGTTTCCTTTGACAACTTGCCAAAATTCGTCCCAGTTGATTTCAGAAAAATCATAGTGGCCGCGTTCTTCGTTCCACTTTAAGTTAGGATCTGGAATGGTAAGACCTAAGATTTCGGCCTGAGGCACAGTTGCATCTACAAAATTCTGACGCAATTCGTCGTTGGTAAATCTTTTGATTTTCCAGTTGATCGATTGCTCAGAGTGCGTAGATTCCGCGTCGTTTGGTCCAAACATCATGAGTGCTGGCCACCAAAAACGGTTCATTGCATCTTGTGCCATTGCCTTTTGTTCAGGTGTACCGTTACAAAGTACCATCAAAGACTCATAGCCTTGTCTTTGGTGAAAAGATTCTTCTTTGCATATTTTGACCATGGCGCGCGCGTATGGTCCATAAGAGGTTCTGCACAAGGCTACCTGATTCATAATTGCAGCGCCATCAACCAACCAACCAATTGCGCCGATATCAGCCCAAGTTAATGCTGGATAATTGAATATAGATGAATATTTGGCTTTGCCACTATGTAAATCATCGATGGTTTGTTCGCGATCAGCACCAAGTGTTTCTGTAGCTGAATATAAATAAAGACCGTGTCCTGCCTCGTCTTGTACCTTGGCCAATAAGACTGCTTTTCTTCTTAAGTTGGGTGCTCTTGTGATCCAGTTGCCTTCAGGCAACATTCCAACAACCTCAGAATGTGCGTGTTGTGAAATCTGACGAATTAAGGTCTGGCGATAGGCGTCAGGCATCCAGTCGTTAGGTTCAATCTTGATTTCATTGTCAATTTTTTCTTGAAATCTTTTTTCTTGTTCAGCAAGGGTCATAAAGCTTCGTTTAGAATGTAACAAATATAGGAAATAACCACGCCTTCAAAACATGATTCTCGTCAGTTTGTTCATTGAGAAATGTTTGCAGGGGCTTGAAGTTTATTGTTTACTTTTGAACCTGAATAAATTGAATCATGTCATCAAAGTTTTACTCTTTACAAGTATCAGCTATCAAACGCGAAACACCAACCTGTGTTTCCGTCGCATTTACCATTCCTAAATCATTAGAGGCAGATTTTTCTTTTGAAGCTGGACAATACTTCACTTTTAAGAAAACCATTGGAAATCAAGAGATTCGAAGATCCTACTCATTGTGTAGTGCCCCAAATGAAAACGAATGGCGCGTAGCTATCAAGCAAATTCCGGATGGTGTTTTCTCTTCTTATGCCAATCAAGAACTCCGTGTTGGTGACACCCTAGAAGTGCTCGCTCCAATGGGTAATTTCAAATTTACACCTCGCCAAGACGCACGAAATAATTATGTGCTTTTCGCCGCAGGAAGTGGCATAACTCCCATTTTTTCCATTCTTAAAACTATCCTCACTTTAGAACCACAAAGTACTGTTACCTTATTTTACGGCAACAAAGGGCAAGGAGAAGTTATTTTCCGAGAAGAACTCGAAGCGCTCAAAAATAAATACCTAGATAAATTGAACTTAGTGCATGTATTTTCTCGCGAAAATACAGGTGTTCCGTTATTGAAAGGTCGCATTGATGCAGAGCGCATTGAAAAACTATTGCGTGCCTTTTTCAAGGGTCAGACTATTGATGCAGCTTATTTGTGTGGGCCTCAACAAATGATTTTATCGGCTAAAGAAGAACTAGAGAAGTTCGGAATGGCAGCCAACCAAATTCACTTTGAACTATTCCACGCCGCCCCTATTGAGAAGAAAGTGGAAGCCTCTGTTAAGGCTGCAGCTTTTGATTCTCATATTGAGTTAATTATGGATGGTGAAGTAACAAACTTTTATTTATCGAGCCAAGGTCCAAGTATTTTGGATGCTGCTTATCAAGCAGGTGCCGATGCGCCATTTGCTTGTAAAGGTGGTGTATGTTGTACGTGTAAAGCCAAAGTGCTTCGTGGTGAAGTCTCTATGGATGTCAACTACGCCCTTACACCAGAGGAAGTTGAACAAGGTTATGTGCTCACTTGTCAAGCTCACCCAAAAAGCACAGATGTACTCATTTCATTTGACGACTAATTATCATGGGACTATTCAATCGTTTTAAATCCAATAAAAATCCGCAACTGCCAAAAGGTGCACACGAACTCATCATTAAAGATGTAACGCCACTCACGGCTGAAGCAGTTCAAATTAACATTGATATCCCTGAAGAACTAAAAAAGTCCTTTCAGTATCAAGCGGGGCAATACCTGACCCTCCAATTAGAGGTCAATGGTAAACAAGAGCGCCGCTCCTACTCTATTTGTTCGAGCCCGCAAGAAGATCTTGCGATCGGCGTTAAAAAACTCGAAGGCGGAAAAGTATCAACCCTATTACAACAAATTCAAAAAGATCAAAAAATGATCGTTTTTGAACCCGAAGGATCATTTATTTTAAAACCTGAACATAAAAAAGTAGTTGCCTTGGCAGCTGGCTCAGGCATCACCCCTATCATGAGTATGCTCAAGACAGCTGATGCAGGTGTTCAATTTCAATTGATTTACGGCAACAAGCGCCCCGAATTGACCTTATTTTTAAATGAAATCGAAGCGCTCACCAATACGAAATTGCTCTCTTATTACTCTCAGGCGGTGATAGAAGGAGCACATCATGGCAGAATTGATGAGCAAAATTTTAAAGAATTGATCAAAGCTGATCTTAGTCTTTTACAAGCCGACGCCTATTTCTTGTGCGGCCCTCAAGGCATGGTCGAAATGGCCGAGACCACGCTTGAATTTTTTGGGGTGGCCAAAAACAAAATTCATAAAGAACTCTTTTTTGCCACTGAACCTGCTCAGGCCATTTCAGCGCCTGCTTTTTCTGGCAAGAGCCACGTGAAAATGATGCTCGAAGGCGATATCGTGGAATTTGACGCAAATGGTTCAGATAAAAGTTTGCTAGAGCTTGCTGAAAAAGCAGGCCTTGATGCGCCTTTTTCTTGCCGCGGTGGTGTATGTTCTTCGTGTCGTGCTAAGGTGCTACAAGGAAGTGCTCAAATGCGCATCAACCACGCACTTACTGATGCTGAAGTAGCCAGCGGCTACATTCTTACTTGTCAAGCTCATGCCACAAGTGAAAACCTAATTGTTAGTTTCGATGAGTAAAAATATCGTCATATTAGGGGCAAGCCAAGGAATTGGTGCTGCGTTGGTTGAAGTCTTTGCTAAAGATCCATCAAATAAAGTTTTCGCGCTAGCACGGCAAATTGAGCTCATGAAAGCGCAATTTAAACAAGAAAATGTTCTTGCCTACAAACTCGATTTACTCGAGAATATTCACGAACAAATTGATCAGCTCAAGCTCCCAGATACCATCGATATTCTAATCAACAATGCTGGGCTACTCATCAATAAGCCTTTTGAATCCATTACGCACCGGGATTTTCACAATAGTTACCAAGTGAATATCATCGGTATCATGGAAGCTACACAAGCATTTTTACCTCGACTCAAAGCAGGATCTCATATTGTTAATATTAGCTCGATGGGGGGATTCCAGGGAA
>JBIPMW010000363.1:0-5892 GCA_044376455.1 Crocinitomicaceae bacterium
AATGCGACAGCTACGGTGGGTGGCGCGTTCCTGATCAGCAACAACGTCAAGAACGGTTCGCTTGGTATTCTTTTCTCGGCATCTGATTTTCAGTCGCCGGGGGATCGTAACGTGTCTTCGGGCGATACGCTCAACGTAACCTACACGTTCAGCCTCGATGCTGCTTAAGGAGTAATTTATGTTTAAGAAAGGCGACAAAGTTCGCGTCAAGGCTGTTGTGCCGGAAGGTCCGGTGATTGCTATGCGTATGACCGATGACGGGGTTGTTTACTATCTCGTTGAGTGGGTCGATGCCGAAGGCAATGCTCAACAGCGTTGGTTCATGGAAGATCAACTGATGGGGGCCTGAAATGGCTCTGATTCTTGCTGATCGCGTCAATGAGACGACGACTACTACTGGTACTGGTAATGTAACTCTCGATGGTGCTCAGGCTGGCTATCAGTCTTTTGCGGCTATCGGGAACGGTAACACTACGTATTACACCATTGCCCATCAAACGGCTAATGAGTGGGAAGTTGGTATCGGTACCTACACGGCTTCAGGCACGACGTTAAGCCGCGACACTATTTTGGCCTCCTCTAACGGAGGTTCAGTCGTTCCTTTTTCAGCAGGAACCAAATCTGTCTTTGCGGATTACCCGGCAGGTAAGGCGGTCTACAAAGACGCTTCCGGCAATCTGACTGGGTATGCAATCGAGAACAGTACGATTGGTGCTGTTACTCCTGCGGCTGCTACATTCACGACGGCTACGATAAGCACTGCGACTCTGACGGCAGGTACGGTCACTACGACCCCCACGACCGCGAATGACATTGCCAATAAGACGTACGTAGATAACCTCGTCTCGTCAGGCATCACGTACCACCAACCAGTCAAGTACGAAGTCCCGAGTACTACGGGCAATCTTGTCGCTATCTATAACCAACCCGGTGGTCCGGGTGTGGGCGTCGGTGCAACGCTGACGAATAACGGTACGCTTGCCGCGTTTGCTCCGGATGGTCCGACTGCTGCACCGGGCGACAGAATTCTCATCTACAACCAGACCAATGCGTTTGAGAACGGCGTCTATACCGTCACGACCGTTGGTAGTGGGTCAGTTGCTTGGGTTTTGACTCGTGCGACGGACGCAGATACTTATGCACTAAAGAGCACTACCTCTCTTGGTAATGGCGATGCGTTCTTCGTCACCTCGGGTATTACCGGTGCTGGTGAAACCTACGTCTGTAATACGTCTGGCACGATTACGTTTGGCACCACGGCGATTACTTTTGTTCAAGTCTCGTCGGCTCAAATTTACTCGGCAGGCACGGGGCTCACACTTACTGGCACAACATTCAGCCTGACTACGCCTGTTGCTGTTGCAAACGGCGGCACGGGAACAACGACTTCGACTGGTAGCGGCAGCGTGGTGTTGGCGAATAGTCCGACACTGACTACTCCGAACCTTGATACGCCTAGCGCGATTACTTTGACGAACGCGACGGGGCTTCCGCTTAGCACGGGTGTAACTGGGAATCTTCCGGTTACTAATCTAAATAGCGGTACGGGCGCTACGTCTTCTACGTTCTGGCGTGGTGACGGTACGTGGTCTGTCGGTGTGTCTGGTCCTACGGGTCCAACTGGTCCTATCGGTCCTCCGGGGCCAACGGGTCCTACCGGTCCAACAGGTTCTCCGGGTCCAACTGGTCCTATCGGTCCTCCGGGGCCAACGGGTCCTACCGGCACTGCTGCAACGATTGCTGTTGGCACTACGACAACTAGTCCTGCTGGCGGTTCTGCATCCGTCACTAATTCTGGCACTTCCTCTGCCGCCGTTTTCAACTTCACGATTCCTACCGGCCCAACTGGTCCGACTGGTCCTACAGGCGCTCCGGGTCCAACTGGCCCTCCGGGTTCAACAGGTCCTACTGGTCCGATTGGTCCTACTGGCGCGACTGGTCCTACAGGTGGTCCGGGTCCTACTGGCCCTACGGGAGCTACTGGTCCTACAGGTCCGACTGGCCCAACTGGCCCTCCGGGTCCGATTGCTGGATCTAGCGGTCAGGTCATCTACAACAACGGCGGTGTCGCTGCGGGTTCGGCCAACCTGACGTTTAACGGTACGACGCTTTCTGCGAATCAAATTACTACCACTCGGGGGAACGTCTCGGGATCGTCGGCAATTAATACGACTACTCCCGGTACTGGGTCATATCAATTTGGTTTTGTTGGGCAAAGTACACCCGATTATGCTCAAGGAATTACTTGGGAGTGGTCTACCTCTGGCGCACAAGCTGGTATTTATGTGCAGTCATCTGGTAGCTACGGCACCAAGATGTACTTGGCCACGACGGATTCGTTCGCTACCGGCGCTAGAACTGCGCTATCTATTGATCATTCCGGAACTATTCAGACAACCCGTAGCTATCTTCAGGCTGTAGGGTCCCTCCGCGCCCCAATTTTCTATGACAGTGACAACACCGGGTATTACTTAGACCCGGCTGGTACCTCAAGGATTGGCATAGTTAATTTTGATGGCGGTACAAAGATCGACGGCGCGGGTGACGTTTATGCTCGACGCCTCAGCGGCTCGACAGGCGTTTACTACTTTGCTGACGGCGGTGCAAAGTACCTCTACTGGGACGGCAGTAGCTATATTTTCGGCCCTGCTGGTCCTGTGTCTATTAGTACCTATATCCAAGCTCCTATTTACTACGACAGCACTAACACCACGTACTACATCCGTCCGGCGAGTACTGATACTGGATTACTTCGTGGCTGGCTACGGTTTAACGATTATGGCGCAGGAATTGTAGGGTTATACGATTCCACTCGGTTCCAGCAAGTCTTCGCAATGGGAGACGCCTATAAGGGCAATATTACTGGTACAAGCTTGTCGGGTGCCTATGGCCTGTGGTGGTCATACCCAAGCGCGGGCGGTCCTGCTGCTAACCTTTCAAGCCACGGCTTGATGTGTATCGTTAACGGAGCTTTCTACGCTTCCCTCGATGCAAGTATGCGCGCCATTTCGGACATGCGTGCCCCGCTTTTCTACGACTACAACGACACCAGCTATTACGTAAACCCGAACGGAACTTCACAGCTTTCGTACGTCCTTGCTAACAACTACTTCCGTGCTCAAGGTTCAACTGGGCTTTATTTGCAAGACTATGCCTACTACTTCGACAGAAACCCCGATACATATGGCAACTTTCGTTGCGGCGTAAATCCGCAGAATAGCTATGTAGGAATATGCTTTAACTATAGTTCGGCCAGACCAACCGTTATGTTCGATTCGGGCGGTAATGGTGGTTTGTATAACTACACCTACTGGATCTACTACTGGCTGGTAGGTAACGCTTGCTTAGGTGTAAGGACTTCTACAACCAGCAGTTCCTACGCAATGTACGTTGATGGCGGTATCTACTCCACAGGTAACGTTGTTGCATACTCGGACGTTCGCAAGAAGACCAATATCGTCACCGTAGATAATGCGGTTGATACTGTACTTAAGCTGCGTGGTGTGTACTACAACCGTATCGAAACTAACGATGAGAAGGTTGACCCGAACAAGCGACAGATCGGTGTGATTGCTCAGGAGATCAACGAGGTCCTGCCAGAAGTCGTGACATACGCTAAGGACGTTGACGAATACGGCGTACAGTATGGCAACATGGCCGGTCTCTTCATTGAGGCAATCAAAGAACTCAAGGCTGAGATTGAAGAACTGAAGCGGAAGTTGCATTAATGGCTATTACATACTCTTGGGTAATTAAGCAGTTAAACAAAACGACGGTATACGGAATACCGGATGTGGTATCGCACGTACAGTACGACTATGTTGGGACCGACGAGAATGGGAAAGTGGCGTACTGCCAAGGGACTGAACCGTTCCAACTAGTGCCTTACACGTACTACTCCCCGGCGATCGGTAAAGAAGTTACGGTTCCCGCAATCTTCAACAAGGACGACTACATCCCGTACGATCAGTTGACTGATCAGATTATTGTTGGGTGGTTAGATGCTACTGTACCGGCTAGTGCCATACAGACGTTCAAGACCATCATTACAGAAAAAATAGCGAATAGCTAAGGGGATTTAAATGGCACTTACATACACTTGGGCGATCACTGAGCTTGCCCTGACGACGGTGGGAACCCACCAAGATTACGTGGTTCAGTCGCGTTGGACCTGCACGGGTACGGATGAGGATGGTGATGCCGGTACTTTCTCCGGTGCTACTCCGTTTGCTCCGAACCCGGATGAGCCTAACTTCACTCCGTATGATCAACTGACCGAGGCGCAAGTGCTTGGTTGGATTCAGGCGGTTGTGGTTGGTTCGTACTGGGACCACGTGAACGAGCAGATCGAAAAGCAGATTGCTCTGAAGAAAGACCCGGTTGTCCCGACCAGCCAATTCCCGTGGAGTCCGCCTGCACCTCCGGGACCGACGCCCGCTGTTTAATAGCTGAGGTGGTTAGGTGACTCTACCTACCGGCACAATTACGATGGCTGATGTGAACGTGGAGTTGGGGCTTCCCAGCACTACGCTTATCTCTTTGAACGACACAGCCGTTCGTAACCTTGCAGGAATCCCATCGGGCACAATCTCGATGAATGACTTGCGGGGGAAGAGTGCCGCTCTGCCGTACGTTGCAATAGGTAGCGCCACCGCTCCAAGGGTCAACGCGTATGCGTGGAGTTCTAGTTCTGGGTTCGGTACTAAATTTTCCAATCCAGCACTTATGCCGACTAGTAACTCGGCCAACGGTGTTGATTACAACACCACAACAAGCAGTTTGGCGTGGTCCGTTGCTCAAAGCACCGGTGGTATCGGAAATTTAATTACTTACCCTTGGTCTTCTAGTGGGTTTGGAACGGCGTATTCAGCCCCATCTCCAGTAGCTTCGTCTTTGTCAAACAACGTTAGGTACCCCCCAGACAACTTGGCAGTAGTTACTGCATCGAGCGGCAGTCCATATACAAGCGCGTACCCTTGGTCTTCGGGTGGGTATGGGACAAGATTTGCAAACCCCGGAGTTTTGCCCGCAGGAGCATCTTTTGGGCTGGGCTTTAAAGCAGATTCAAGCGTTGTAGCTATCGGAAATACTACAACAACGCCCTACGTGCAGGCTTACGATTGGTCATCTAGCACGGGCTATGGGAGTAGGTATGTAAATCCATCGAGTTTTCCGTCTCAGGGGCCGCTCGGTTTGGAGTTTATTACTAAGAGTGGTTCAACGGCAGTGGTTATGGCAGTGCAAGCAAATCCATATGCAAACGCGTATTACTGGAGCGGCGGATGGGGTACTCAAATTTCTCCTCCCGCAACACCCCCTACTGGTCAGGGAGAAGACGTAACGTTCTCTGAAGACGGTAATTATGTAGCCTTTGCCCACAGATCGAATCCTTTTATTAGCGTATATAACTGGAGCATGGCGTCTGGGTTTGGGTCTAAGTTTGCAAATCCAGCGTCCCTTCCTAGCTCAGACGCTTACTCGGTTAGCTTTAATAAAAATGGCGCCGTTGGAATTGTTCATATAGGTTTTCAGCCTTATTTGGCGGTATATCCGTGGTCTTCTAGCGGGTTCGGTACTAGGTACGCAGATCCAGCTACACTACTGGCTGGCGCGGCGTTCTCAATTAGCTTTTTCTAAAGGTGGATCATGTTTTATTCGGTATCAAACACAGACAAATACAACATCCTTGCTGACAACATCGTCATGCGAGAACGTGAAATCATGTCGTATGACATCAACATTGCCAACTACACGGCGATGCTGGCAGCGCTACCGCAAGATGACTGGCCGGAACACTTGGCGCAATACAAGGCGGCAACGCTCGATTACGTTCCAGATGAGCTTGATGACATCGTTTCCCAGTATCAATATCGGGACCGGCTGCGCTATCTG
>JBIPMW010000123.1:0-5814 GCA_044376455.1 Crocinitomicaceae bacterium
TTGACTTAAGTTCTTATGCAAATGGACTCTATTTCCTCAAACAAAAAGATGGAAATTGGATGAAGCAATTGATATTGAATCAGTAAAACAAAAAAGGACCAGAAATGGTCCTTTTTTTATAGATACAAATTCTCAGCAGCATCGAATTATGCCTCAAAAGTTTAGTTTTTTATTTTACGCACTATTTGTAATCTACTCTTTAATTGCTCAAGACTTTGAACCATTAGGAAAGATACAAGAGGTTCAAGAGGTAATTGTCAATAACGGAAATCAGGTGGCACTTGCACAACTTTTACTTCATTCAGTTCGATCTACCCAGCCCCATCAAGAACCGGTGATGTCAAAAGCTCATCTGGAAGTTAAAAGTTATATGGCTGGTGTTCAATTGGAATTAGTTGAAGCCTATTTTAATATCAATCATGGCCCGTATGGTCCGATCGCGAATGAATTCAAAACCGGGCGCTTTGCCTTGTATCCAATCGAAAACAGATATTTCAGGTCTGAGGCTAGTGCAGATGCGCTGCTAGATTTTAATTTGACATCCCCAAATGAACTTTTTCCTTATTCCCCTTTCAATGTCGGGCGTAAGCCTGAAAAGTACTTCAGGTTTTGGTTGGCAGATACCCTTCAAATTGGTGAAAATGACACCTTGTTAGAAATCAAATTTGTCCCTAAAAAAAAGGATGGAACCTCTTTTTCCGGAACAGCATGGCTCAATTTACATACCCATGAATTGCGCCAAGTATTGTTACGCTGCCAACAGTGTACCCAACAACCCTTCACACCATTATTTCATTCAGATAGTATTCAAAATATAGATTTTCAGCTCTTAAGTTCTTATGGTACACAACAAGAAGGGGCACCATTTAATAAAGTGAAGGCCATTTATGAAATGAGTTATTTGAGTAGACATCATCAGGACAGTAGTGCAATAATTTATCACGGTGAAGCTAGTTTGCAAGCATTTCAAATCGGAAAAGTGTTCACTTCTCCCCAGATTTATTTTGAAAAAGAAGTGCCAGTTTATCGCAAATTGATGGCCTTGCCTTATGCGCAAAAGTTCTGGATGGCAAATCCCGAACCAATCCCCAATGCAAGTATTGCCAAAAGAAATCAAATGTTTTATAATCAAGCCGCCATTAATAATTCTTTACTGCAGCAACGTCAGATAGCTTACAACAGGGTATATGAACACCCCTATATTCCGTGGTCAGAAAGAAGAGTGCTGATCCGAGAAGATCTCATTGGAAATGCGCAAAAAAAATCCAATCAACTCAGTGATATTTCTGCGCTCTATAATTTGGAGGCCCAGCTCTATTATGATATCATTCAAAGTGCAGACTCCTGCGTCTTGATAAGTAGTTGTATTCTGGATCCTTACCTGACATACTACAACTTAAGTGTAGATCCTGCTGTGAATTGCTTTATCAATATGTATTTTGATCTCTGCGAAATTGCTCGTCGTAAATTTGAGGCAAAGTGCTTAAAGGTAAAATTGCCTCATGATCAAAGCCAAGTTGCCATGATCTATGAAGAAACTAAACAAGCGCTCGATTTACAATTGAAAGATTTTATAACTCAAGTTGATCGCGGGCAAAACCGCAAGGCCATGCTTAAATGGAATGATTTTATCAAACAGGAACTAGGTATTGATAACCTGGCTGTTTTTGCTTTGGATAAAAAATAAGAAGTAGTAGTATCAATTCCTAAACACCGATGCAGGTTCGAGTTTGGTGATGCGTCGAATGGCAAATAGGGTTCCGGAAATGCTAATGACTGCAGTAATGATAAAGAAACCAAATTTGATGGCTGGTGAAAACGTGAATAAGGTCCCGGCATTGGCTATTCCGTTTCGGAAACCTTCGATGAGTGCATAGCCAATTAAAAAACCTACGATGGCATACAGTGTCGCTTGCATCAAAATGAGTTTTCGGATATAGCCGTTGGTGGCGCCTATTGCTTTGAGTGTGCCGTAATCTTTAATGCGGTCAATGGCAGCAGAGTAGAGGGTTAGCCCGATAATGATAAAACCAGAAATGAGTGCAAAAATGATCAGAGTTCCAAAAGAAAAGGCAATGCCACTCGATTTGAGTACCGTCAAGATGGTTTGATTTTTAAAAGCCGTTGGCATCCAGGCTTTGACGCCAGGAATGTTAGCATTGATGGCATTGACAGCGAACTGCATATTTTTGGGGTCATCGACTTCGACTAAAAATGCCGATGTTTTAGATCCTGCAACATTTCCTAAAAAACGGGCACGGTCAATCGTGGTGTAGGAGATGAGCCCTCCTCCAAACGAACGGGCGCCTTTGGTGAGTGCGGCAATGCGCACCTGTTTGTTGTTGAGCTCAAAGTAATCACCTTTTTTAGGGTTGCCCAGTGCTTTTGCATCAAAAAAGTCCACTGAAACGGCGCCGTCGGAAATCAGGTCTTGAGGTCCGCCGTCAAAAAAAATTCCTTGCTGGATGCCATTAAATTCTGGTAGTTCAACTCCGACAATACTGAGGCCTGCTGCTGTGCCGTCAGGAAAACGTGCAGCACCGCTGGCAACAACAAACTGATGTGCTTTTTTAATATGTGGTAAGCTTTCCATTTCAAAACCAAGCCTCACATCAATGGGGGCTAAGGCATTGACGTTTTCGGTTTTGTTGTCTGTTACCCAAATATAACCATCGTTGACGCGCACAAAGTAGCACATGGCGTTGGTCAGAAAAGTAAAAATACCGGTTTGCTGCCCTACCAAGAAAATGGAAATGATTACCCCGAATAAGGCGCCAATGCTCTTGGGCTTATCGAATTTTATGAATTTGAGGGCGGTGCGCAGTAATTGCATGACAACTTACAATTTAATGACGCATTCAACACGGCTACCTATCAAAACAGCGTCAGGCTGGTCAATGCGTACACGTACCTCGCGCACGCGGCGGTCTTCTAGGTTGTCAGCGCGGTCATTGAAAATAGATTTCTTGGAAAGAAAGGGAGCGCAATAAATGACAGTGCCTGTGCTGAGCATCTCGCTTGTTCCCTGAATATTGATCTGAACGCGTTGTCCTTTTTTTACTTTCATGGCGAATAGTTCATCTACTTCAGTGGTTGCGATGAGCTCACCTTCAGGAGCAAAATCAGCAAGCTTGCTTCCGATGGCAACTGCTTGTCCAATCTTGACATCCCAATTCAAAATCATACCGTCAGTAGGGGCGTAAATGTTCTTTTTGTCAAGGAGTTTTTGTGTGTAGTTGCGCTCTGATTCTACCTCTGCTAGTGCCGCATTGGCTTCGGCTAGATCTGCCTTGGCGACGGCAAGTTCTGCTTTGAGATTGCTGTAAGCGCTTTCTGAATCAAAGGCTGCTTTTTGGGTTCCGGCTTTTGCGTCCGCTAGATTTCGATCGCGTTGGCGTTCAATATCTGCTAGGTTTACTTTGAGTTCTACGGCTGCAATTTTAGCCTCAAGACTCTTGATACGTTGCTGTCTGGTTTGCGCTTTGGCCTGGCTTTGCTGAACCTGAGCTTGGTCTAAAGATTGATCAAGTGAAGCCAAGAGTGTTCCTTTTTTGACAAATTGACCCTCTTGCATATGAATCTGTACCACTTTACCTGCAATTTCAGCGCCAATCGGGCTGATTTTCGCTGCGGGTTCAATACGCGCAATACCAATGATTTGGTCAATCTTGTCTACTTTGTATTTTTCGACACTGATTTTCTTTTCTTCTTTGGAGCCACAGGCGCTAAGCACAAGCGAAAGGATGATGGGTGTTATGTATTTTGTTTGCATATTAATGAATGGCTAATTTTTGAGAAAGGTCTTTTTTTGAAATTTCGGTAGCGCGTCCTGCATCTACTTCAATGATGCGGTCGGCGTATTGCAAAAGCCTTGGATCGTGGGTCACCACACATACTGCTTTTCCATTGCGCGCTAAATTGACGAGTTCTTGCATGACCGTAGAAATGGAATTGGCATCTAGCGAAGCTGTAGGTTCATCACATAATACCAATTGTGGATCCGTAACCAGAGCACGTGCAATGGCAACGCGTTGTTGCTGCCCACCTGAAAGCTGTTTGGGTAAATTACTTTTTCGGTCTAGCATTCCAACAAGTTCGAGCGCAGCTAATGCCTGTTGCTTGGAAGTTGCCCGAGGTATTTTTTTGAGCTGTAAAGGCATCATGACATTATCGAGTGCGTTGAGCGGAGCGATTAAATTGAAACTTTGAAATACAAAGCCAATGGTATGCAGGCGCAGCGCAGCCAATGCTTTCTGATTGAGCTCATTGACCAATTGGTCCTTGACCCAAAGTTGACCATAAGATGGATAGATCACACAGCCTAACAAGGAGAGTAGGGTGGTTTTTCCAGATCCAGAGGGTCCTATGATCAATAGTAGTTCGCCAGCTCTGATTTCAAGGTCAACGGGCTGAAGGGCTACAATGGTTTGATCACCTACCTGGTATTCTTTACCTACGCTGGAAAGTTTGGCAATGAGCTTCATGATAATTTGAGTATGCGTTTGATCCAGTCCATTTTGGCTGGAGTATAAGGCGGATACTTCAAAGGTACTTCAAATAAACGGGGTTTTTTGAAAACCGATTTATAATGAGAAAAAGTATCGAATCCGGCTTTGCCATGATAACTACCGGTACCGCTTTGCCCAACGCCACCGAAAGGCAGGTTTGGATTGGTGATGTGCATGATTGCATCATTGATGCACCCGCCTCCAAAAGAAAGTTCATTCAACCAGGCCACTTGCTCTTTCGGATTGTTCGAGAACAAATAAGCAGACAGCGGCTTTTCTCCGTTTTGAATGAGCTGCAGCATGTCCTGAAAATTGGAATAAACGATCAGAGGTAAAATGGGCCCAAAAATTTCTTCTTGCATCACGGCATCGTCAAGATTGATATCTCTGAGGATAGTCGGTTCAATGGTTCTATTGCTTCTATCGACCTTACCTCCGAAGGCGATTTTATCTGCTGTTAGCAGTCGTTCAAGACGATCAAGATTGCGTTCGTTGATGATTTGTACGTAATTGTGAGCGCTGAGGTCGTAAGCATTTTGTTCAATTTGAGCCTTCAACAGGGCTAAGCTTTCTTCATAAATTGAAGTGTGGACAAAAACATAATCTGGCGCAATACAGGTTTGTCCGGCATTCAGAAATTTTGCCCAAACTAAACGTTTGATGGCGGTGGGTAAATGCGCGCTAGGCGTTAGGATTGCCGGGCTTTTGCCACCTAGTTCGAGTGTGACAGGCGTGAGGTGTTTGGCTGCCGCCTGATAAATGATCTTTCCGACTGCAGGGCTTCCGGTGAAAAATATTTTGTCAAAGCGTTGCTCAAGAAGCGCCGTTGTTTCAGTAACACCTCCTTGAATTACTGAAAACAATTCAGGTTTAAAGTATTGACCGACCAAAGCAGCCATACATTTGGCGCTATTTTCGGCTAATTCTGAGGGTTTAAGAATCACAGTATTGCCTGCTGCGAGTGCCGCGATAGCCGGCGCAAAAGACAATTGAACCGGATAATTCCAGGCGCCGATGACCAGACAGGTGCCATAAGGTTCGGCGACCACATAAGATTGTCCGGGCCAGTTGACTAAATTCGTTTGAACCTTTTTGGCTTTGCTCCATTTGGGCAAAGCGCGAATGGCTTCATCGATATCTTTGAGCAAGATGGCGATTTCAGTCAGGAATGCTTCATGCTCGGACTTATGAAAATCAGCATGCACCGACGCATAGAGTTTGGCTTCATTTTCCTCCAGCATTTGCTTGAAGCGCAAAAGCGTTTTTACCCTTTCAGTTATTGGTTGAAGTCGGATTGTTTGAGCAT
>JBIPMW010000124.1:0-5784 GCA_044376455.1 Crocinitomicaceae bacterium
TATTTGAAAGGAACTCAACAATTGTCCTTGTTGATCATAGCGCGCCACTTTTCCACGGACTTCACCAGCTTTTACCGTATAGCTGAGCGCCAACCTTCCGTTGGGATGAAAATATTGCACAAGCCCGCTTTCTTGCCCCTCATTATTGAAATTGGCTTTGTAAGCCAGTTGACCATTATCGTGGTACTTGACAAGCAGTCCTTTGTAGCCGTTTTTTCCGAAAGTTCCTTGCTCGGCAATTTTGCCATTCGCGTGGTAACGGGTGTACTGACCTTCAGGTCGATTATCTGTATAATTTCCTTTGAGCTTGGGCGTTTTGCCGTCCTTGTAATATTTGATCCATTGGCCTTGTTTGCGGCCATTGACGTAATATCCCTCCTCGACTTTTGTGTCTTTAGAAACGCCTGTTTGGGGTAAATCTTTACCCGTAAACACCCATTTTCCATCGCGTTTGCCCGAGGAATTGCGCTTATTTTGAGCGTAGCATTGCACACTAAAAAAAAGGCATAAAAGACAGCTGATTGTACGTAAAATCACAACGCCAATTTACGAATTTTGGCTAACTTTGGTTTTCTATGCAAAGCATCGATCCAAAAGAATTACCAATCCCGCGTCTGCACCAACTTCTTCTAGGTGCTATTGGCCCGCGCCCTATCGCATTTGCGTCCACTATCGACGCCAAAGGCCAGCATAACTTAGCACCCTTTAGTTTTTTCAATGTCTTTAGTGCCAACCCACCAATTTTAGTGTTTTCACCAGCTAGGTCGGGCCGCACGGGGCAAAGCAAAGACACCTATAACAACGTTAAAGCAGTACCTGAGGTCGTGATCAACGTGGTCAATTACAACATGGTACATCAAATGAGTTTGGCGAGCTCTCCGTATGCCCCTGAGGTCGATGAATTTGTAAAAGCTGGTTTCACTGCTTTGCCCTCAGAGAAAATCAAACCGCTCAGAGTAGCGCAAGCACCTGTTCAGTTTGAATGCAAAGTCAATGAAATCATTGAACTTGGGCAAGAAGGCGGTGCCGGCAACCTCATTATCTGCGAGGTTGTTCAGATCCACCTCGATCCAAACATCCTCAATGAACAAGGCCTTATCGATCAGCACAAAATAGACCTCGTTGCCCGCATGGGCGGAGACTGGTATTGCCGCGCAGATCAGAACTCAATGTTTGAAATCAAAAAACCCATCACTACTTGCGGTATTGGCTACGATGCATTACCGGCCGATATCAAAAATAGCACCATATTGAGCGCCAACGACCTCGGACAGTTAGCCGGCATTGAAGCGCTCCCCAATGAAACCGATGTCAACGAATACAAACTCATTGAATTGGCACCACTTTTCCTTGAGCTCGAAGACGATGCCCCTGCGCTTGAATGTGCCTTGCACCAAAGAGCCAAAGAACTCCTCTCACAAAACGAATTAGAAGCCGCTTGGCTTACACTATTATCTTTTAACAACTAACAAACAACCAATTCCATGTTCAAATTTACCGGAACCATCAAAGTCATCCAAGACACACAAAAAATCTCAGATAAATTCCAAAAGCGTGAGTTTGTAGTCACTGACACTACTTCAATGTACCCACAAGACATCCTATTTCAGGCTACACAAGATAAATGCAATATCCTCGATCAATTTCATGTGAACGATAACGTAGAGGTTTCCTTTAACTTGCGTGGACGCGAATGGACTTCACCACAAGGAGAAGTTAAATATTTTAATACAATTGAAGCTTGGCGCATCGAAAAACAAGGTCAAAGCCAAGGAATGGGTATGCCAAGTTCAGGGCCTTCAGCTATGTCACTTGACACAGATCCGCTTCCAGGAACAAGTGCGGCTAGCTCTGAAGATGACGACGATCTTCCGTTCTAATCAAGCAATTTAGAAAATACCCAAAGCAAGGGTCACACCTACTAAAATACTCACGAGCTTCAATAAATTAAACTTGTGATTTTCGGTGGTTTCAAAAATAATGGTGGTTGAGATATGCAAAAACATACCAACCACCACTGCTAAAATCATATTTACATTTAGGCCGAGTTGTTCGGTCGTAACTCCTAAACCTAAAAACACGCCAATAGGTGTCATCAGACCAAATGCGATCAAAATTGCCCAGGCCTTTTTTCTGGACAAGCGTGTGGCTAACAATAAAGTCATCAGTGCAATGGCTACAGGGATTTGATGAAATACAATACCCCAAAAGAAGCTGCCATTCCAAGGTAAAAAATTACCGGCAGCATCAATTCCCGGAATCAGCATATTTCCGAGCGGAATACCTTCCAACACTGAATGAACAGACAACGAAATAAAAAGTGTCCATGGCATCGCCTGACCTTTGTGCACGTGCACGTGTCCGTGTTCAATCCCTCCCGAAAAATACTCCAAAACTAACTGAACTAAAAAACCAAGTAAAATAAATATCCCCACTTGAAAAATAGGCAAAGAACCATGGGCATGCTGTTCATGACCTTCATGTGCGCCATATAGTTCTGGCAATAAATGTTGAAAGATAACTGCCAACAAAAAACCACCACTGAAGGCCAACGCCAATTTGATGTATTGGTTTTTGTTTGTCGCATTGAAATAACTAACGACTGTGCCACCCAAAACGACCGACAAAATTAACAAGAGTTCGATGACGTAAAAATTCATGGTTTCTTTTTAGCTATGAGTATAAGTCGCTCGCCTGTGGCGGCATTAAAAGAATCTAAATTATAAGAGCCAAGTGTTTCGATCAGCTCAAAATGCAGTGCGAGAAGTGTCTGAAAGTCAGTGCTGTCTAACGCTTGCACACGCTCTGTAAATGGACCTATTGGCGCTGCAAATTTGGGGTCATGGATGTTGATTTCTTTATAAATATGACCTTCTGTTGTCCATCTTTTGATGTCAAAACGTATGTTGCCGCGATACACGGTCTCGGTCGCAACTAAGTTGCGGATCACTTTTTGAGCGTTTAGAAAGTCAATGACCAACAACCCATTTGGATCGAGCATATCTGAGATAGACTGACAAACCTGCTGATTAGCAGCAAGATCATCAAAATAACCAAAACTCGTAAACAAATTGAAAACAGCCCCAAAGCGTTGGTTTGGAAGCGACTCCCGCATATCGTGAACCAAAAATTGAAGATTATTAAGTGCCAATGCAGACTGAGCTTCTTTGGCTAATTGAATGCTATTGGGAGCTAAATCAGCTCCTGTCACTTGATAACCAAGTTTTGCGAGTGTGATGGAATGACGCCCTTTTCCGCAAGCAAGATCGAGGACTGCTGTCTGAGGTGCAAGTTGGAGGTGCGCACAAAGTTTTTCAATGAAAACTTTAGCTTCTTCATCATTGCGGTTTTGATATAACAAGTGATAATAGGGTGAATCAAACCACTCTGCAAACCATTCTTTCTTTGGCATAGTGCAAATTTACAACATTCTTTTCCTAATTTCGAGGAATGTTACGGATCGGTCTTACTGGTGGAATTGGCTCGGGTAAAAGCTTGGTAGCCTCTGTTTTAGAAAAGATGGGCTACCCCGTTTTTTACTCAGACCGCGAAGCTAAAGCATTATATGATACGCATCAGGTTTTAAAAAGCGAATTAATTGCGCTCATTGGCGCTGAGCTCTACGACGCAACAGGTTTCAAAAAAGATATATTGATTCATGCAATTTTTGAAAATCCAGCTTTAAAAGAAAAAATTGAAAGTCTCGTACATCCGAAGGTAAGAGCTGCTTTTGAGCAGTGGGCTGCCCAGCAAAGCACCGAACTCGTTTTCAATGAGGCGGCTATTTTAATCGAAACTAGGGCCTACTTGCAATATGATGCGACTATTTTGGTAACCGCTCCAGTTGAATTGCGACTTCAAAGAGTTGTGGCGCGGGATGGCCTTTCAATCCAAGAAATTGAAAAACGGATCCAGACACAATGGCCCGATGAACAAAAAAAGATATGCGCAGATTTTATAATTGAAAATGATGGCAGGGCAATGCTCAAACAAATTGAAGCTATCCTAAATAGGCTTTTGAAAGATCGCTATTGACAAGAATCGAGAGGGAAAGAGGATTGCATTAATACACCATCTGAATGGCAACGCTTTTATTTTGCTGCAAGTGAACAGCGCAATCATCAAAAGAAGGCACGGTTAATTTTGGCCTTACGTTATTCGAAAAAGCATAAGCTTCAGTCGGAATGCCAAAGAAATTTTTGTCGCAAATTTTATTTTGGTTTTCGTCGTGATAGACCACTATGGCATATTTACCAGGTTCAAGATCCGAGAACACAAAACTCACTTCTCCTTTTTGGGCGTTTACTCTTGCCAACCGATGTGTTTTGCCAGCTTGGGTAAATACCTCAGGATTCTTATATACTGCAAATTCAATCAGACCTTTATTGCTGTTGATTCCCTTGACGCTCACCCGCAAATCATGTTTCTCAGCTTGAAATAGCGTAATCAACAATAAAGTAAAAAGCCAATATAATTTCATTTAAGATACCTTTAAATTCATGGACCTAGCAAGAAGCGCTTTTGCAAATGGCATTCAAACTAGCATATTAATCTGATAACCTGATATTGATACCAATATTGAATTGCAAATTTTTTAAGACCAAGCTTTCTTTATTGAAAAGTTGTTGCCATTCATTGAATGCCCCTACTTCGACTCCATTACTGAGGTCTCTGAAACCACGATAAGCCGAGGCTCGAATTCCTATCCTTTTGACAGGATTCCATTGTAGATAGGCAAAATAACCCATATCGAGTTTGGCTTGGGTATGTTCTCCAACTTCAGTACTCAATAATATGGGTTCTGCAGCTCCCGGATAATAAGCATAGAAATCTTTTTGCATCTGACCCTGAACACGGTAACGGTATTGTAAACCACCGCCGGCATGTACGCTCAGTACTTTTAAGTCAAGGCCTATAGGTAAAGTCAGGAGTTCACCTGTGGCAACCTTATTGCAAAGTAATAGATAAGAAAGTCCGTCTGGATCTGTGGCCCATTCAGTGGTTTGATATGCTAAATTTTGATGCGCATATCCTAAACCACTATAAAGCGTCATTACCTTCAAAAAGGTATAGCCAACTTGTGCTTCTCCTCCTGCAGTTGCTTTCCAAAATGACTGAGGGTCAAAGGGTTGCTGACTGAGCGCATAGACTTGCTGAAATTCTTGTTTGTTGGCGCCAATTTCTGCCTGAAGGCACCAGCGCCATTGGGCGCTGCTACCAAAACAGAGCATTGAAAAACAGACGATAAGACCTTGTCTTAACATGGATTAACCAAGAAATGGGTAACGGTAATCTGTTGGCGGCACAAATGTTTCTTTGATGGTGCGCGCAGAAACCCAACGCAATAGGTTCATGGCAGCACCCGCTTTGTCATTGGTACCCGAACCGCGAGCGCCTCCGAATGGTTGCTGTCCGACCACTGCGCCCGTTGGTTTGTCGTTGATATAGAAATTACCTGCCGCATTGGCCAATTTTGTCGTTGCCAATTGAATGGCATAACGATCAGTGGAGATAATTGAACCCGTTAAGGCATATTCAGAAGTTTGATCCAGTAATTCAAGTGTTGCCTCAAACTGCGCATCTGGGTAAACATAGATGGTCAAGACCGGGCCAAAAATTTCCTCTACCATGGTGCGGAATTTCGGATTAGTCGTGACAACCGAGGTAGGCTCAATAAAGAACCCTTTAGACTTATCATAGTTTCCGCCGGTAATGATTTGGGCGTCAGGTTGAGCTTTGGCGTAGTCGATGTAGGCTGCAATTTTATCAAAAGCGCGTTCGTCA
>JBIPMW010000125.1:0-5782 GCA_044376455.1 Crocinitomicaceae bacterium
TGGATGACGATTATGCTTTCAAAGAAAATCCCTGGCAAGGATTTAGAACCGATATATTACATGGTCATACCAAGTATAATGATGTAAATGAACTACTCATTAACCATAACGAAAATCATTGGCTAGCTTCCTATTTCAATTTCCCTAAATTGCGAGCTATTCATATAGGCTGGTCTCGTCAAAAAGGTACTTCTACTGACTACATTACACCAAGTGGCTTTATGCCGCTTAATTTTCAAAACAAAGACTTCATCTTTAAGACCGTTGACACCACATATATCCCCTATGACAAGCATCATGAAATGAAAAATTTTTTAGATGCATATAATCGGATTCAAAGTCTGTGTATGACCCACAACATCAAACTTTTAGTTTGTATACCACCAAATTATAAACGACCAAACCCAAGCTTTTACAATAGGATAAGGCAACTTACATGGCCTCAAATTCCCATCGTTACCCAAGACAATAATACAAAAGCGTATCGCGATTCTTCCTATTACTATGATAGTTCACATTTAAATTACAAAGGTGCCATCATTTATACCAAAGAACTGATTAGCTATATTTTGAGTCACAAATGATTGGTTTTAGTCAAGAAAAAACAACAGCTCGTTACTGATTCCAACCAAGTGATCCATCTCAAAAAAGTACCATTCGTAATAAAAGTGGATCCCGATCGTTTAGATATTTTTTTTTGTAAATTATTGTCCGGATACATTGATATGTAGCGCAGCTCAATTATTTTCGAAGATTAGGGTAATCTTCTTTTACGCAGCGCGCTACAATTTTGGCGCTATTGATGGCTAAAGGAATACCGCCACCCGGATGCACTGTGACGCCTGCAAAATACAAACCCTTGAGTTGCTTGGAAAAATTGGGATGTCTGAGAAAGGCAGAAAAAGCATTGTTGGAGGCATTGCCATAAATGGAGCCTTGTTTGCCGCTGTATCGGGCATCTATCAAACGCGGTTCATTGATTTGCTCGACCTCTATGAGCGGCTCAATATCAGTTCCTAAAGACTGAGATAACTTCTGGAGAATGCGCGTGCGCAACAATTGAATTTCATGATCCCAATCTTGCCCAACATTTATAGGCGCATTGACCATCACAAACCAATTTTCTTTACCGGCAGGTGCATCTTGTTTTTCAACCTTGGAAGAGATGTGCACATAGACCGTTGGGTCTGGGTAAAGCGTTTTGCTTTCAAAAATTGCCTTGAACTCAGCTTGGTAGTCTGTTGCAAAAAAGATATTATGTACGCCCAGTGCAGCAAAACTTTTGTTGATTCCCCAATAGAAGACAACAGCAGAACTGGACTTTTCTTGTTTCAATAAAAATTGAGGTGCCTTCACTGAAGGTAAGAGTTTTTCGTAGGTATAGTGAATATCCATATTCGACACTACGATATCAAACGAATAGCTGGCTTTTTGGGTTTGTAATCCTGTTATTTGTTTATGATGGTGCAAAATTTCAGTAACGCGTTCATTGGTATGAAATTGCACACCGTGCTGAAGCGCTAATACATAAGGTCTTTTTGTAATTTGAACCATACCTCCTACCGGCAATGCTGGACCTTCATTGAGTTCCAATTGCGCAATGATATTGAGCATCGCTGGTGCTAAATATGGCGAACTTCCATTATAGGTAGCCAAGCGATCCAGAATTTGAGCAGATTTCGGATATTTAAATTGTCGGCGATTGGCAGCATGCATGGTCTGGTGTAAACCGTATTTAAAAAGACGAGAAAGCGCCATGAGTAGCGGTTTACCCATTAAGTGTTTGATGCGATGAAGCGAAATTTGAATAAATACAGGATAAATGGCTTTGTAGTTCAGAGAGAGGCGATCGAGGTATTTTTTAGTTTTTAACGCATCTTCTCCGAAGTGTGCAGCAAAGGTTTGAGCAACTTGTGCATTACCAACAGGCATTTGAAGTTGTTGGCCATCATTGAAAAAATAGCGGCAAGACTCCTTTAATTGGTGAAAGGGAAATTCTTGCGCTGGGTCTAAGCTATGAAGTAAATCTTGCAGCAAGTGGGGCTCCGTGAAAACAGATGGGCCCATGTCAAAGCGGTAAGCATCCAGTCTTTGCTCGATGATTTTTCCGCCGATCTGTGCATTGGCTTCAAAAACGTGCACCTCTAAGCCCAAACGTTTCAATTCAATGGCGCTTGCCAATGCTCCTATTCCAGATCCAATGATACCTACCTTCATATTTAAAGGACAAAATTCATGTAAAAAAGTTCAATTTCCTCAGTGTAGACGGGGTTTTTAGCCACGTTTATCAACAAAATGGGCATTTTTTCAACATTTTTGCACTTTTTTTTGCTTGAAACCTTTGTTGGCATTGATATTCAGATATATTTGTTCCGATAATTAATTTCTAACTAATTTAAACTAACTTATTATGAACAAGGCTGAATTAATCGACGCAATCGCAGCGTCTGCAGGATTGTCAAAAGCTGATGCAAAACGTGCATTAGACGGATTCGTAAGCGCTACAACTGGTGCTTTAGCGAAAGGAGATTCTATTTCTTTAGTAGGTTTCGGATCTTTCGGAATTTCTAAAAGAAATGCACGCAATGGTCGTAACCCTAAAACAGGTGCGGTTATCAAAATTGCTGCTAAAAACACAGTTCGCTTCAAGGCTGGTGCTGACCTTTCTAAAAGCGTAAACTAATTCAGTTTCAACTGAAATAAAAAAGGGCCGTCTCCCAGAGATAGCCCTTTTTTTTGTGCTTTTTTTTGATTCCAAAATAGGCTTTTTTTAGCTTTATGTTTATGTAGCACTTTGCTTTGGAATGATTTTCCAAAACAAGCTTGGAACAAATCTTTTCATGTAGACGGCCAACAATTCCTTTCCACCAATCAAGATTTCTCTTTTCTTTTTAGCCAAACCCAAGAGCATTTCCGATACACAATGTTCGACAGGCATTCCATTAGCCTGATTATCATCCATTTGACCATGCGCCTCACCTGCTGCTGTTAAAGCACGCTGGGAAATAGGCGTATTGATTTTTCCTGGAAAAGCGATGCTCACGTGTATGCCGTTTTTTGCTTCTTCCATGGCGAGGCTCTCGTAATAACCCACCAATGCCGCCTTGGAGGCACTGTAGATCGATCTCAAATGAAAGCCAAATTTTCCGGCAATGCTACTTACGACTAAAAATTGTCCTGAACCTTGCTTTTGGAAGATAGGCAAAATAGCCTTGGCAAGGGCAATATTGCCAAAGAAATTTACTTCCATGAGTTGTCGGTTTACGTCCATATTTGTTTCTGCTGCGCTTGCTCGCTGTGAAACACCACCATTATTGATCAATATATCAATGCGCCCGAATTGAGTGATTATTTGATCGATATAGGCCTGGGTATCTGAAAGATTGGCAAGATCTAATGGGAGCACAAGATGCCGCGCATGATTTTCAAGGGATACCGCTAAGCTTGCTAATTTTTGCTCATCGCGTGCAGAAAGTATGAGCTGAGCACCTTTACGGGCCAACTGTTTGGCTAACTCTGCGCCAATTCCGGATGAAGCCCCGGTTATCCAAATGACTTTGTTGTTGAAGAAAGTAGCATGATTCATAGATCAAAGATAAACGATTCAGTTCGCGGTTGTTTTCTTATTGCTTATTTTTGAGAAAAAAACAAATGGATCAGCAACTCATAAGTCAGCAATTTGAAGAGGCTCAGCAAGTACTTGCCGCCTTCAGCACAGCCGAAAACTATGCAAAAATTGCCCAGGCAATTGAGCTCATGAGCACTGCGCTATCCAATGGGCATAAAATCATATCCTGCGGAAATGGAGGCTCAATGTGTGATGCCATGCATTTTGCTGAAGAATTAAGTGGGCGCTTCAGGGCAGACCGCAAAGCACTCGCTGCCATTGCTATTTCTGATCCTTCTCATTTATCTTGTGTGTCCAATGACTATGGCTACGACTTCGTGTTTTCAAGATTCATTGAAGGCTTAGGAGCCACAGGTGACGTACTGCTTGGCATTTCAACTTCTGGTAACTCTAAAAATGTCATGAATGCCGTTGAAGCAGCCAAACATAAAGGAATCAAGACCATTGTTTTGACCGGAAAAGATGGTGGACATTTAGCCACCATGGCCGACCTTGAAATCAGGGCACCGTATAGCAAGTTCGCCGACCGTGCTCAAGAAGTCCATATTAAGGTCATTCATTCGCTCATACTTGGAATCGAGCAGAGGCTTGGACTATAATTACTTAGCTTACTCGGTTGAGCACCGAATTTTTGCGGCTATATCCAAAATAAATAACCAAGCCAATCAGCAACCAAATACCAAAGTAAATCCAGTTTTGTAATGGGATTTCACTCATCATGTAAAGGCAACATAAAAGACCTAGTGTTGGGATCAATGATAATTTTTTGGGCACACTCATGACCGTTAAGAAAATCGTAAATAGCCAAAAAATAAGCGCTGGTATTTTCTGACCAAAATCAGACCAACTAAGAAAGTTTAGGAAATTATAAACGCGGTCAAAGAGCTGAAGATTGGAATCCCAAAGCGCTGCTCGCTCCAAGATACCAATAGTAATGATTCCAATAAAAATATACGGTAACACGTAGCCTGCGTTCATATAAGGGGTTTTGAAAGAGCCGCGTTGCACATCGGGCTTATTTTGCAAGACCAATACGCCCCCACAAACCAACACAAAAGCAAATAGTGTCCCGATTGAACAAAGATCAGTCACCATCGTGAGATTCATGAACAACGCTGGTACTGCCACTACAAAACCTACTACAATTGTCGCAAAAGAAGGTGTTTTGTATTTCGGATGTATTTTAGAAAAGCGCTTTGGCAACAATCCATCTCGGCTCATGCTCAGCCAAATACGCGGCTGTCCCATTTGAAAGACAAGTAAAACCGAAGCCATCGCTACCACAGCGGAAATGGAGATAATGAAAGTCATTTTTGGTTTATTGATTTGCTCAAAAACAAATGCCAGCGGCTCGCCAACTGCGAGCTGCTCATAAGGAACAATACCTGTGAGTATCAGTGCGATGATGATATAAAGAACTGTACAGATGATAATTGCCCACATCATCCCCCTTGGAAGATCACGCTGTGGGTTTTCGCATTCTTCTGCTGTAGTTGAAATGGCATCAAAACCGATGTAGGCGAAAAAGACAGCGGACACGCCCTTCAAAACACCACTAATTCCTTCAGGAGCAAATGGTGACCAATTTTTCATGTCGATGTAAAATATACCGACAGCAATGACCAATAAAATCACAGCTAATTTGATGATGACCATGGCATTTGAGGCGTTTCTGCTTTCTTTTATTCCTCTATATACCAACCAAGTGATCAGCAAAATGATAAATAATGCAGGAATATCGAGAACCAAATGAAATGAACCAATGCGCGGTGCAGCCGTCCAGGCTTGATAGGCTGCCTGTACATTCGAACTCAGTTCCTTCAATTGCAGCCCTTGAGCAAGCTGAATTTTAGCTTCATGAAAACCATTGGCTGCACTTAGATAATCCATTTGCATCCAGGCTGGAATATGAATTCCGTTAAGTCCAATCGCCTCAATATGAATTTGTTTAAGCATTGTAGTTAAATAATCACTCCAAGATATAGCTACCGTAATATTACCAACAGCATACTCCATGATCAATGCCCACCCGATAATCCAAGCAATCAATTCGCCAAAAGCGACATAAGAATACGTGTAAGCTGATCCTGCTACCGGAACCATTGACGCAAATTCTGCATAAGCAAAAGCAGCAAAACCACTTGCTAAGGCCGT
>JBIPMW010000126.1:0-5717 GCA_044376455.1 Crocinitomicaceae bacterium
TTGGCGCTATCTTAGCACTTGCCTTGACCTCTTCAAACATGGGAATCTTCACCATGTTAGGTATGTTGATGCTACTGGGGCTTGTGGCTAAAAATGCCATACTCATTGTCGACTTCACCAATCACCTGAAAGAAAAAGGCATGAGTACATATAATGCCCTATTGGAATCAGTGCGCGAAAGGATGCGTCCTATCCTAATGACCACTATTGCAATGGTTATTGGTATGGTTCCGATTGCAACGGCAACCGGTTCGGGGGCAGAATGGAAAAACGGTTTGGCGTGGGTATTAATCGGTGGTTTAACCAGTTCAATGTTCCTGACAATCATTGTGGTCCCGATGATGTATTATGTCGTGGACCGCATTCAAGCCAAAATTCAATTTAAGAAATTAGCGAAGCTTGCCGATATTGACGTTGCAGAGCAAGAATAAAATAGTGCAATACCTAAAGCACCAATTTTAAATAATCATAACAAAAGAGGCGGCCATTGGCCGCCTCTTTTATTTGATGATATCTTTCTATTTAGATTTTGATTGAACGTAGCGATAAACCCTTCGGGTCAAATAAATATTAATGAAAATCACGGCAATCACTACATAGCCTAAGGTGTCAAATCGTTCAAGTGGGGCGTGTTCGTTGGCTTGCAGGACAATCTTTCCACCAATCAAGGCAGCAATGCCACCTGCCATTTGTTGTAAAGAAGAGTTGATGCTCATGAATGCGCCGCGGTCTTTAGCTTCAGGAACGGAGGTTGTTAGCGCTTGAGATGGTACCATTCTGGCCATGATGCCACCCATCATAAATATATTGACTAAAATGAGTACGAAAAGGCTATTTTGCCCTAGATGTACGTAAACTAGCACAGAAACAACCATCGTCAATGATGCGATCAAAAACAATTGAAATTTATTGACCTTATCGGCTATCCAGCCAATAAGAGGCATGATCATAAATGTTGAGATACCAACAATCATGAAAAGGAGCGGCAACTCTTTTTGAGAAATCCCAACGTTATTTACCGCAAAAGCACTGCCCCAAGGCATCATAAAATAGCCCCCTAAAGACATAAACGCCGTTGCCATGAATCCAATTCGGTAATTGCGGTTTTTAATGGTGGCCAATAAATGAGCATACGCTGAATGATCACTTTTGAGAGCGAGATGCGCATTAATGGGTTTTAAGGCAATTAAAATAGCTAAAAGCATTCCTGTTGAAAGCCCAACGATTAGGTAAAATGGTGTTTGCCAACTGTACAGAGCTGCAATGTACAAGCTTAGGGGAATGCCAATAATTTGGCTTAAACCAAAGCCCATTTGCATGAATCCCATGACGCGTCCACGTTGTTCTAGACTAAATAAGTCTGCAACGATGGCCATTGAAATAGAAGACATTACACCACCGAAAATACCCGTCAGAATTCGGGCCCAAACTAAGTGCACATAGTTATCTGCCAAACCGCAAAATAAGGTCCCGATGATGAATCCGCTGTAAAAGAAGACCAGTAAGCGTTTGCGGTCAAAACGATCGGCAAAACCAGCTGTAAGAAACCCGGATATTCCGGCGGCTAGTGCATAACTCGAGACTACGATGCCAAATTGGTCAGGTTTAACTTTGAAATCTTTCATAAGCAAATCGCCAAGTGGCGACATCACCATAAAATCAAGAACAACCGTAAATTGAGTTAAGGCCAGAATAGCGACGGCGAGCCATTGATACCTTGATAAGGGGTTCGTATTTTTCACCTTGCAAAGATATCAAACTATAAATTGCTGTGATGCGATCAATAAATTAACCTAATTAATTAGCGAAATTTTCCTTTCCAATACTAGATTGCCTGTACTTAGCTTTACAAGGTAAACACCATTAGAAAGGGCGTCAATTGGATAAAATTCTAGTGTATTGGCACATTTCCAATTTTGGACCATGCGTCCATCGATTTTCCAAATTTCAATTTCTGAACCAATGAACATTGGATCGATTTTAATCAGTAGTTGTTGGGTAGAGTAGTCTATACAAACATGAAAATAGTTTTGAGTATTTTCAGATGGATCTACAGCGGCAGTATGAATGGTAATTAATAATGTATCGGAGGCATTAGAACAACCATATTGATTGATGGCTACCACATGATAATAACCTGATTCTTGTGCTACGATTTGTGGATTATTTTGTCCGATGAGCGCTTGACCATTTAAATACCATTGTAAGTAAATGCTAGTGTTGCTTGAAATTAATGTATGTGTACTGCTATCGTTTATAATTGATGGCGCTAGAGGGCTTTCGAATAAGTGAAGTGTATCAGTCGTTTCATGAATAGGACTTGGATTGATGTTTTGAATGTTCACCTGATAAGCAATTTCTGACGTTCCGGCATAACAACCCGTACAAGAACTTAAATTTAAAGTATGATTCCCGATATAGTCATCGGCACCAAAATAGTTTTCTCCGATGCTTTGATCAGCTTCCCAAATTTCTATGACATAGTCTTGACCGAGTTCTAAATTCATGTTGGGCCACCAAGAGAGTGGAGGGTCTTGGTCAATAACAACGGCAGATTGATATATTACTTGACCATTCTTTTTGATTTTGAAGTACGGATCAGCCTCTTCATAGGAAGGAAAGTTTTCTCCGTAATTGCTCATGTTTTGCAAGTCAATCTGTGTGAATTGTATCAGAACAGTTGTATCTAATTGTTCATAGGCAGCGTACTGAATTGGATAACTTCCAGCAGTTGGATAGTATTGAGGCAAAGGGTTTTCGGCATTTGACATGGACCCGTTTCCAAAGTTCCAATCGTAGAATTCTAGACCAGGTTCTTGATTGTAAAACGAAACCAAAGCTGGTGCACAAGGTTGGCTCACTTGAAAATCAAATGCGCCACTATTATTGATGATTACTGGAGGGTTCACTGTAAAGTTCATGCTGAATTGATAAGGATAGCCTTGTAAGATGGTGAGGTCCGCTAAAATGGAGATGTCTACTTGAAAGGTGCCTGCTACAAGTGGAATTCCAGAGATATGGATGCAGCCATAGACGTCAAACTGCGGATTGTAATTGCAATTGTTGAGCGCTTCATTACAACTCCAATTGAGCCCAAGGGGTAGGTTGATACTTACAATTTGAAAGTTGGTAAAGGGGTAGCCTAAGGTGTCAGTGGGCAGTACAAATGTGATGTCGGTATTGTATGCTGCACCTACTGTTGCAGGGGGTAGGTTAGAAGGGTAGATCCCGACCATTGTTTGATTGTAATCAATCGTGCAGCCTTGTCCAAAAAGCGTGGATTGCACAAATAAAGCGATAAGTAAAAGTGTATTTTTCATGTCTTTTTTTGACACGAAAGTAGCAAGTAGACAAGGCCTAGGATTCAGTAAAAATGCGGAAATATACTAGGGATTCGTATCGTTTTCAGTGTATTTTCGGACGCGTGGCCCAAGTTCAATACACTCTAAGTTTTGAATTTGTCCTGCGTTAACACTGAATCTAAAAATAGTTTTTACTTGATGGAAACCTTTGAAGCCACAAGCTCCTGGATTGAGCCAAAGCATTTGATAGCGTTGATCCATTTGAGCTAGTGCGATATGAGAATGACCACAGACAAAAAGTTGAGGTGCGCCATTTTTTTGTAATTCTTCAAATGCGGGCTTGGCATATTTGCCCGGTTTTCCAGCAATATGCGTCATGAGAACACTTACGCCTTCAACGGAAAATCTTAAAAATTCTTTGGTTGCACTGCGAATAATGTGGTCGTCAATATTGCCAAAAACAGCTCTTGTTGGTTTAAAACTTGCTAAATGATCAAGCACCTCAATCGTACCAATATCACCCGCGTGCCATATCTCGTCTACTTCCTTAAAGTAATTAAAGATTTTGGGGTCTAAATCCCCGTGTGTATCTGATAAAAGTCCGATTCTTCGCATCTTTATACAAAAATACGATCAATGCTTAACATATTTACGTCAAAACAAGAAATAGTCATGTTAAAAATAGTTCTGTTCCTGTTAAGTTCATTTACCTCCCAAAATTTATTTTATTGTCAAAATGATTTACCTAATAATCGCTTTGTAGATTGGCAAGCAAACGGATCAAAGCTTATAGATGAATCTGAATACCAAATAATTGAATTAGCAAATTTAGGATTAGATAATAGTGGGCAGATAGATTGTTCTTCTATTATTAATCAGTTAATTGTAACACATTTTTTTGATTCAATTATTTTGCTTTTTCCTGCTGGACAGTTTCGCTTTGAACAAACATTACAGTTGAAATCCAATTTGATATTGGCAGGTGCGTCTATGGAACAAACCACACTAATTTTTGATTTAGATGGTATTGGTTCATCAATAGAGGCACTTGGACAATTGAATGGCATTGTTTTACCAATAAGTTCAATGGGTTTTAAAGGTCAGTCAAAATTACTTTGTCAAAATCATGATTTTGCAATAGGTGATTGGGTACGCGTGGCTTGTAATGATAGTTTATTGGTAAGTTCAAGTTGGGCACTAGGTACGGTTGGGCAACTCATTCAAATTAGTGGTATTGAAGCTGATACCTTGTATTTAAATTCAGCCTTGAGAAGATCCTATATCAATGAAGGAGGACTTTATCTACAAAAAATAGTTCCATTGTCTGGGATTGGTATTCGGTGTATGACCATTCGACGTTTAGATGATACGGCTCCTTCACAGCAAAGTAATTTATTATTGGAAGGAGTTGTGCATACAGTTATTGAAAACGTTGCGTTTTATAATTGTACTTTTTCTCATATAGATGCCCGAACATGTTCTAATATTACAGTCCGATCTTGTTATTTTCAAGACGGATTTTCTTATGGTGGTGGAGGACGGGCATATGGAGTTGTGATGCAAGCAACTACCAATGAGTGTTTAATTGAAAATAATATTTTTAAACACTTAAGACACAGCATTCTATTGCAATCTGGGGCAAATGGTAACGTTATAACCTTTAATTACAGCACAGAACCTTATTGGGAAGAGGCCACGCTTCCGGCAAATTCAAGCGGAGAGCTAGTGCTGCACGGCAATTATCCTTATGCCAATTTATTTGAGCAAAATGTGGTTGGGAATATCGTCGTAGACAATTCTCATGGTGCGAACGGCCCAGATAATTTATTTTACAGAAATCGTGCATACCAATACGGCATTTTCTTTAGTGATCAAACCTCACCTTACCAGTTATTGATGGGTAATCATGTAACAAACACCACATTTCCTTACAGTCTGGTCAATTATACCATTCAAGGTATTGGGCACTATCAATTTGCAAATAATAACAAAGGTTCAATAGTTCCTGCTGGCACTCAATTTACCTATGATACATCTTTTGCTTACCAATTTTGTCCTTATTTTGTCATGCAAAATGCATGGCTCAGCATCGGAGATCAGCCGCCTATGCTTCAATACATTCCAGCGCAGCAACGATTTTTAGAAAATAATTTTCTAAGCAATAATTGCCAATCCGCAGGCATTCAACAACAAGATCTGAAACAACAGATATGTGCTTCTCCAAACCCATTCAGTGACAAATGCATCGTAAGTTGCGACGGAAAAGCCATTTCAACGCTCCAGCTTATTGATTGCAACTGTAAATTATTGCAAACCATAGCGGTTCAAGAAGCACAATTTGAACTTGATATGAGCGCATTTGAAAGTGGTTTATATTTCTTGAAATCTACGGATGGTTTACATTGGTGCAAACTG
>JBIPMW010000417.1:0-5713 GCA_044376455.1 Crocinitomicaceae bacterium
TCGCATCGGTTATGCTACGGTGAAAGAGATCGATCGCTTGAATATTTTTCATGCTTCCCTACTGGCAATGAGCAGAGCGATCGGGAAATTACCCCTTTCCCCCAATCTTTGCTTGATCGATGGCAAGCACATTATTAAAGATTTGTCAATCCCCCAAAAGGCGGTAATTCAGGGAGATCAACAATCCCCGGTAATTGCGGCAGCTAGTATCGTGGCCAAAGTCTGGCGCGATGACTTAATTACTCGTTGGCACAGACGCTATCCCGATTATGGACTCTCTCGTCACAAGGGTTATGGCACGGCTCAACACCTAGAAGCGATTGGCAACTATGGACTTACTTCTCAGCACCGGCGCTCTTTTAGTCCCTGTCAATGATAAGGCGTTGCTGAATCAAGGTATGAATGCCGACTGTGCAGGTTCCCGTGCAAAAGTTAGTTTGCATCTAGGTTTTAAAAATCCCAGAAAAGAAGATTCATATCTCAAATCAGCAACCCCGTCAAAACTACTCTTCAACAATTTCGACTTTTTTGGTAGCAAGGGGTTCTTGGGTGACAATTTCTACTTCAATAGCCTTTTTCAGGTTAAGTTTTAGAACTGGAGAAATTGGCAAACCTTTCACCTCATTGATGAGATATTCTTGAGTTTCTGTTTCACGACGTTGGAGATATACCGCTTTCAGCACTGCCTCAATGCCATAACCCGTAACCATGTCACCAATAATAGTAGAGATACCTAAGACCCCAAGTCCGCCAATTACCCCCAGCGGACCGCCTAACCCCAAAAGTGCGTAAATCATGGGATAGGTAGTGCTACTGGATGCGGCAACAGCAATAATGAAAATAATGCCGGGGAGTCCAAGAGAGGCAAGTTTTTGAAGGACTTCATCCAGAGAAATTCCCCAAGACACAAGTTTTTTGTTGATTTCTGCGGGATTAATGCCGAGAAAATCCTGGGGAATGACGGGTGCGGTAGTTTCCGTCATTGATGAGACTCCTAAAATCACTAAGTTGGATTGGTTGCTAGGGATTTCAGTCATATAAAGTCCATGGTCAGGCAAAGGCGTACAATAGCGGTCGTCTGGGTATTCAGATGCCTGGCAGCATTCTACATCAGTCTTACTGTTCACACAACTTGTAGAAAATCCTCAGTTCTTAAGGAAATAGACATTTCTGTGCATTTTCGGGTTAACCCCTAGAGCATCTCCCAGAGGGCAGCCAGAATGGACAAGCTGACAGTTTAGATACTGTCTCTTTTGTCAAGTTTAATTTATACTAAAATTGATACGCTTACCAATCTCGGGCAGAGCTATTGTTATCACACAGCAAGATTAATGTTAATATCCTACAGTCATCAGTTCATTTTTTTTCATGTCACAAAAGCTGCGGGGACAAGCGTTAAAGCAGTCTTAGAACCTTATGCACAACAACCTGAAAAATTCAAAATTAATCGCCCTCCCAGAATGTTAGGAGAGCAAATCAATCCCCTATATGAAATGTGGGAATCCTCTCTTTGGCACGCTAAAGCCAGAGATATGCAAAAAGAACTGTCAGAGGAAGTATATAATAATTTTTATAAATTTTCTTTTGTCAGAAATCCTTGGGATTGGCAGGTATCCTATTATCATTTTATTCTTAAGGAGAAAGATCATGTCAGACATGAATTGGTTAAATCTCTGGGCAGTTTTGAAGAATACTTGGAATGGGTTATTAGTACCAAAAATCCCTTTCCCAAAGGAGCACCTAAACTACAAAAAGACCTTATTACTGACTTAGAAGGCAAAATAATAGTTGACTTTGTTGGTAGATATGAAACTTTAGAAGCTGATTTTGATCTGGTCTGTCAAAGGCTAAATATTAAAGCTTCTCTGCCCTGTTTAAACAAGTCAAAACATCGTGATTATCGAGAATATTACAACAACAGAACCAGAAAATTAGTAGAAAAACACTTTCAGGATGACATCGCCCTATTTGGCTACACATTTGATAGTTATCAATCTCAAATTGCATCGGAAAAATTTTTCCTCACAGCTGCCGGGGGTTATTGAGAGTTTACAAAAATTTAGCTAAACCAATTTTCTGCCCAGGGGTTTAAAAGCAGCGTCTATGTGAGATATTCTAACAATAGTCCATTGACAAGACAAAATCTAATGATTTCACAAGCCTCTTCTCCCATTACTTTGACAGAGCCAGAACAAATCCAGCCAAGAAATATGAGTGACCTAATTGTCGATTATTTAGAGCAATTAGGGGTAGAGTACGTTTTCGGCATCCCGGGAGGACATAACAGTGCCTTCTACGAAGCCTTAGCACGCAGCGAAAGACGCGGGGGGGTTCGTGCCGTTTTGACTTGTCACGAAACCGGTGCCGCTTTTATGGCTGATGGTTATGCTCGTGAAACCGGAAAAATCGGGGTTTGCTGCGGCACAACTGGACCCGGTAGCACCAATTTCATTACAGGATTAGCCTCAGCTTATGCTGAAGGGATACCTCTACTTGTTATCACCGCACAAACTGCCCTACCTCATTTTAGCTGGAGTGCCTTTCAAGAATCATCGCCCGATACCATTGATACAGTGGCCATGTTTAAGCACTGTACCCGTTATAACACCCTCGTCACTCACCCCAATCAATTAGAAAGAAAATTAGCAGCGGCATTAACAACAGTTTTACATTCACCTTTTGGACCGGCTCATCTTAGTATTCCTGTGAATATTTTCCGGGTTGAGTCTCCCTCATCCCTTGCTTATCCCCAGGTAGCGACTCAAGCTGCTGCATTAGTTGATTTAAAAGCCTTAGATGAGCTTGATAGTACCATAAACAATATCTTAGATCAAGGTCAAACCATCGCCATCTGGGTTGGTCAAGATTGTAGGAAAGCCACCCCAGAAATTATGGCATTAGCCGAATTAATTAACGCTTCTATTGTCACAACTCAAGGCGGTAAAACCTGTGTTAATCCTTATCATCCTTTAGTAAAAGGTGTCTTTGGTTTCGCCGGACATCAAACGGCCCGCCAAGCTTTAACCGATGATTCTGTTGCTTTAATTTTAGCGGCTGGGATGAACTTAGGCCAATGGGAAACCTCGGCTTGGGATCAGAAATTGTTAACTAAAAAAATAGTTCATATTCATCACGCAAGGGACTATTTTAAAAGTTCTCCGATGGCCAGTTTACACATTCAAGGTACAATCAAAACTACCTTGGCAGAATTACTAAAAAGATTGCAGAAAACTCGGCAAAGGGGACAATTAAAACCGGAGTTATCAGCGAGCTTATCCCCTGAATTTTACCAGCCTTATCAACCCGCTCACATTACCGTTAAAGAACCGGATAGCTATCGACTTTCAGAGGATAATTCCCCTGTTAAACCCCAGCAATTAATCGGTGAACTCCTACAACATTTTCCCCCAGAAACTCGCTATTTAGTCGATGTGGGTAATTGGTTAGCTTGGACAATTCACTATTTCTTCCCACCCCGTCCGGAAAATTTCCGTTTAGCTGTGGCAACTGCCCCCATGGGTTGGGGAATTGGCAGTGCGATTGGAACAGCTATGGGGGCAAAAAATACCCCAGTGGTTTGTCTGACAGGTGACGGATGTTTCCTAATGCACGGCAACGAACTTGCTGTTGCTGTTGCTGAAAAATTACCGATTATTTTTATCATTCTTAATGATCAATCTTTTGGTATGGTTAAACACCGACATCTGCAAACGGGAGTAGAACCCCTAGAGTTTGCTTTACCATCAGTAGATTTTAGTCAAATTGCTCGGGGAATGGGAGCGAATGGTTATATTATTCGTAATAGTCAAGACTTGCAGGAATTAGATTATGAGGCAATTTATCGGGATGGCAAACCTACCGTCTTAGATGTGCGAATTGATTCGGAATATGTTCCCCCCATAGGAATGTTTTAAAGCCACGAACAATGATCAATACCTTTAACTCAAAAGCGATGTCCTATACCGAGTTAGCAGCCAAGCGATTACTAATTAATTCTTTGCCTAAAAGTGGCACTCATTTGTTGGCTAAGTCCGTTGAAATTCTGGGCTATAAAGAACATTTTGAGGATCGAGAAGTTCAAGAAGTGCCTCTATTTTTTAACTATCGAGAAGTTAAAAAAAGAATCGAGCATCAAACTCAATTTAGCCAACAACAGATTAGCATAGGGGCCTTAACCCCCTACTATGTAGATTTGGCGATTGTTCGACATTGGTTAACTCTGATTGCCGAAAAGCAATACATTTTAGGTCATATTCCTTGGACACCTCTGTTAACCCCAATTCTTCAGGACTTAAATTATCAGCATATCTTCATTATTCGTGATCCTCGTGCTGTTATAGCTTCCTCAATTCCCTTTGTTTTAGATACGGGAAAAATGCCAGCAAGACACTTTTTAGAAGAGGATTTTAAGTCCATGTCTCCTAGCCAAAGATTAGATTTTATTTTAGTGGGAGGCTATGGGGCAAAAGCGGGAGTAGAAATCAGAAATTTTGCCGAAGTTTTCCGTTCTATGTTAGCTTGGTCTCAAGAGCAAAATTGTTTATTTATCCGTTTTGAGGATCTGGTGGGAGAACAGGGAGGTGGCAAGTCGGAAAAACAAAGGGAGACGATGGAAAAAATTTGCCACCATTTGGATATTCCTTTTAATGAAACTATTGCTTCTCAGTTGGGGGAAATTTATAACCCTTCTGCTAGAACATTTAGAATGGGGAAAATAGACGGATGGAAAGACTCAATAGAGCCGGCAGATATCGAAAAATTAAACACCTATTGTCAACCATTATGTCAAGAGGCGGGTTATGAAATGTCTTGAGTTATACCTAGGATTAGTCTGATAAATTCCCAGTTTATTGATGATTATTTTCCTCGATATGGTATGATCCTTCCACGACTTAAAATAAGGAAACACAAAAATGGACTTACAAGCAAATCTTGAGAGATTTAAAAGCAAACACCCCATCAGTCGCAATCATTATATTTCCTATCATAGTATATACAAAGCTACTCCCAGTCTCAAATTCATATTCAAGCATTATTGCCCGATTTATCATATTTCACTAGATGAGTTTTTTGAATATTATCCCCTTTTAGCATTTATTGAATACCTTGTCTATGAAACTGATGCAGAAATGGAAAGCAATCAAAAGGATAGCAGCTCATCAAGTCAGTGTTCTTTGTGGGATTCTAAAAAAATCATCATTCGATATCTTTTAAAAGAATTTGATTTAGAAGATCCTACAATCTTAAAGCACATAGAGAATTTGGGTCAGTATTTTGAATTAGAAAGTCAGCTAGTCACCTCTGAAAAAATCACATTAGAAGATGTAATTCGTGCCTCTGAATTGCGGTCTTCTGACGAGTTAATTCTCCACTGTACCTTGATTGCTATGTCAGGTAAACCTTATAGAGATGAAATTTTTGAGATTATGTCACCCATACATATTCTGCTAGAATTTCATGATGATTTTCTTTCCTATCAAGAGGATAGGGCAGCCGGTAATTATAATACCTACTGGATGTTTCAGAAATTGTATGGAGAGGAAGCACACCATTATTTAAAAGCAGAAATAGACCGTTACAGTAAGCTATTTGAGGAAACCCTTAAACGATTATCTGAACAAGACCAGGAATTTTATTCAGCAAAATGGTCTCGTTTATGGCAAAATGTATTTCCCTATTTCTCTAGTGCTGAACTTCTTCGTCAGACTGTTTT
>JBIPMW010000127.1:0-5696 GCA_044376455.1 Crocinitomicaceae bacterium
GGCTCCAAAGCCACCATCGACCTCCGTAAAATTACGATAGCCCCTTGCTTGTAAAATAGATGCTGCAATCATGCTGCGGTAACCGCCTTGACAATGCATAAAGAAATGTTGGTCCGGTTGAATGTCTTTGGTCCAGTCATTGATGAAAGCGAGTGGTTTACTGTAGGCGTCCTCAACATGTTCAGCTTCGTATTCGCTTTCTTTTCTGACGTCGATAACCAAAGACTTACCAAGTTCAAAGCGCTGTGCAAATTCTTCAGCAGATATGCGATCGACTTGATCTATTTCTTTTGCAGCTGCTTTCCATGCAGCAAAACCTCCTTCTAGGTAACCTAACACACCATCAAAACCTACGCGGCTCAAACGTGTCACCACCTCTTCTTCCATTCCGGATTCTGTTACCAAAACTATTTGTTGCTTGACATCGCCAATGAGCGCACCAACCCAAGGTGCAAAATCACCTTTGATGCCAATATTGATGGACTGTGGAATAAAACCCTTGTGAAATTCAGCAGCTGAGCGCGTATCAAGGATCATCGCACCCGTGGACTCCACTAAAGTTTCAAATGCATCCGGACTCAGTGCAGATAGCGCTCGCTTCTTTACATCTTCAAAACGGTCATACCCTTTTTTATTCATGGCTACATTGAAACCAAAATAAGCAGGTGGAGGCAATAAGCCATCTGTAACAGCAGCAATAAATGCTTCCTTATTTGACTGATTCAAGGCATAGTTCATTTTCTTTTGATTGCCGAGTGTATCAACCGTTTCTTTCATCATGTTCTTGCCACAAGCAGAGCCTGCGCCATGCGCTGGGTAAACGGTAATGTCATCAGCCAGAGGCATGATTTTAGTCATGAGTGAATCATAGAGTAAACCCGCTAATTGTTCTTGGGTCATGTCTGCTGCTTTTTGAGCAAGGTCTGGACGGCCAACATCACCTAAGAAAAGTGTATCACCAGAGAAGATGGCCTCTTCTTTTCCTTCTTCATTGATGAGTAAATAAGTCGTACTTTCCATGGTGTGACCTGGCGTATGCAATACTTTGACTTGAATTTTGCCAATTTGGAAAATTTGTTCGTCCTGAGCAATAATAGCTTCAAATTCTGGTTTTGCAGTGGGGCCGTATACAATTGGCGCACCGGTTTGCTGACTCAAATCTAAGTGACCAGAAACAAAATCGGCATGAAAATGTGTTTCAAAAATATATTTCAAAGTTACACCATCGGCTTGGATTCTATCTAGGTATGGTGCAGTTTCTCTGAGTGGATCAATAATAAAAGCTTCATTAGCACTGACAACGTAGTAAGCTCCTTGAGCTAAACAACCCGTGTAGATTTGTTCGATTTTCATTTTTGAAATTGATTAGTATACAAAGTTAAGCATACAAAATTAGATAGTCACAGAAAAACCTTCTGTGACATGAGTTACCAAAAAAAAGACCCCCAAATGGAGGTCTTTGATTCGATTTTTGAGGAATTTACTCTTTTCCGAGCATTTCACTCTTTAGGCTTTCTTGTACTGGTGGCGTACCTAACCAGATGGAAAACAATGCCTTTTTGAATTCGAGACCCGGGATGGTTCCTTTAACGGTACCGTTTTTAGTGACGCGAACACCTTTTCCAGGTATGTAGTCTAAATTAATTTTGTCGCCTTCTTTAATTGGTTCACTGAAGTACGCAACAAATTTCTTGATCTCTTCTTTAGTAGCTTTACCATGCGTAGCACTAGCAAATCCTTCATTGACTGATTCAATAAAGCGCTCACGAGTCACGCTATTAGAGATGATTTTGATGTGGATGGCCATTTCGGTATCGTTGTAAATCACTTTACCTGCTTCGTTGGTTTTTTTCGGAACATATAAAGCAGCAACGTAGAGGTCCATCCAATATTTCTCTCTGAGGCCCGCGCCGTTTAAAACGAGGTTTTCACCATCAAGCTTTAGGTCGGTGTAAAAGCTGACACCATGGTATTTTTTAGTTTGCGCGGTAGTTGAACCAAGAAAACCAAAGGTGAGCAGAACGAGTAGGGTTAGTTTTTTCATATTCATAAATTATTTCATGTATAAAATTAATTTATACGAATATAAGCAAACACTTCTAATCTTGCCAAAAATCAGGATCTTCGTTTTCTTGAATGAGTTTTTGCCAGTTGTAATTTGGGTCTACAGCATCGAAAAGAATGGCTTTGTATTCGCCCTCAGAAATTTCGTAGCGCAATACTTCCTCACCGGTATATGCTTCAATGGCCTCGAGTAATGGAATTTCATCGTGGCTGCAAAAAGACAAAGCTTGCCCTAGGGCAGTCCCCCTACCGGTTCGACCACAACGGTGCACATAATTTTCAGGGTTGTCTGGCAAATCGTAATTAACCACATATTCCATATTCGGAATGTCGATACCCCTGGCAGCCACATCAGTTGTAATGAGGACGTTGTTTTCAGATGCCCGAAAGCGGTCAAGCAAGGCGAAACGCTCGTTTTGGGCAACTCCTCCATGCAAAGCTTCCGCTTTCAAACCCGCTCTTTCTAAGGCCTTGACGATGCGTTCTACACGTACTTTTGTACGGGCAAATACCAAAAACCTCGCTTCCGGATACTCTTGAATCATGTTTTCCAAAAAGAAGCGCTTGTCGTCCATTTCGATGAAAGCAACCGCATGATGGACATTTTTAGAAACTGGGTTTTGTGGTGAAAGTTGGATACGAATTGCCGAACGAACGACATCGTATGCCAAAGCTTTGATTTTTTTGTTGATGGTTGCCGTAAAAAACAAAGTTTGATGCTTGGCAGGGATTTTCTTTTTGATATCGTGGATGTCTTTGTTGAACCCGAGATCAAGCATGAGGTCGGCTTCGTCTAACACCAATGTATGGACTTCATTAACATCGAGGTGCCCTTGGGCAATGAGGTCAAACATACGGCCCGGTGTGGCAATCAGGACCTCAGCACCTTTGTTGAGTTGACTAATTTGTGCGTCTTGCTCAACACCACCATAAAGACCAATGACCTTGATTTTTGTTTGTGCACCAATTTGTTCGAAAACACCTGTAATTTGCTGTGCTAATTCACGTGTGGGTACCAAAACAATGCAGCGGATACTGACCTTGAAGTTTTTTTTGGAACGGTATTTCAGTAATTTATTCAGCACCGGAATGACAAACGCAGCTGTTTTTCCGGTACCCGTTTGGGCAACGGCCATGACGTCTTCACCGTCTAAAATATGTTTTATGGCACGATATTGGATATCTGTGGGTCGTTTGAATCCGAGAACAGCAAGCTGGTCTTTCAAAAGTTGATCAATTGGGTAGTCCTCGAATTTCATAAGACAAAGATACGACTAAAAACGCAGCCTTTTATTTGGAAGTGCGGTTTGACATACAAGTAGTCATTTATGATTTAATATTTATCTTTCACCAATTATAATCGCTTACCATATGAAAATGAAATTCCTCCTCTCCATTCTTTTTGCAACAACTGCAGTATTTGCCAACGACAAAATTCCAGTCAAGTCTACACTCAGTGCCGTCACAGTTTATACACAAGGTGCGCAATTACAACACAAAGCCAACTACTCCATCAAAGTTGGGGTAAGTGAATTGCTTATCGAGGGCATTTCTGCGCAAATTAACCCGAGTACCATCCAAGTAAAAGCTACTGGTAATGTGGTTATTTTGGATTCAAAATACGAATTCTATTACCCTCAGCCTGTCTCAAAACCAGATGCAGGTGAACTTCCGCCTAAAATTAAAGCATCCATTAAAAACCTTGAAGACTCCATTTCGGTACTTAGTTTTGACATCCGAGACATCAATGACGAAATAGAAGTATTGGTGGCTGCCCGAAAAATCATCATTTCTAATGGAGCAGTCAAAGGACAAGGTAAAGTCAACGACAGCATTCAACTGCTGAAATCCACCGTCGATTACTACACTTTGAAAGTCAATGAGCTCAATAAAAAAATCAGTAGCCTCGAACGTCAGCGTGCTAAAAAGAATACTTCTTTAACTCAGCTAGAAAGTCGTTTGGAAGAGTTGCGCAATTGGGCCAATCAAAACGGTCCACAACCCGAACTCAAAGGCATACCGCGCATTGTTGTTACACTCATGTGCAAAGAAGCGGCAACAGGAAAAATAGAGCTCAGTTATTTAGCCGCTAATGCCGGATGGACGCCCCTTTACGATATCCGCAGTGAAGCCAGTACCGGAAAGATTAGCCTTACCTACAAGGCGCAAGTACAGCAAAATACCGGCCTTGACTGGAACGACGTAAAATTGAGCATTTCAACCAATAACCCTTATGCCAATAAAACCAAACCAGAACTGAGCCCGTGGTATATTGACTACCAAAACTATCGCAAAGACCTCGAGGAAAAAGCAAAACAGCGTTCACAAGCATATGACGACGCACCAAATGTGAGCAATGGAATGTTCAATATGGGCTATGCCTATTCAAATAAAGCAGAATTAGACTTAGGCTTGGATGCAAGTGCTTTTACGACGGTTGTTCAGCAACTCATTGCAGCTGAGTTTAAAATTGACCTCGATTACAATATTGCCTCCGACAATCAAACCCGAATGGTGCTTGTCAAGCAAGCTGAACTCAATACCTCTTTTAAGTATTTTTCGGTGCCGAAACTAGATCCTGGCGTGTATCTTGTGGCTCAAATGACTAAATTAGATGAATTACAGCTCGTGCCTGCAAAGGCCAACATTTTCTTTGACGGCTCCTACATTGGCGAAACTTACATTGACCCAACAACGCTCGATGACACCTTGAATTTATCTTTAGGCAGAGATCCAAATATTATCGTCAAAAGAACACTACTGAAAAATCAAAGTAAAGAACGTATCATTCAAGATAAAAAAGAACGCACTTTTGCTTATGCTGTAGAAGTCAAGAACCTCAAATCCGCTGAAATTGACTTAATCATCCAAGATCAAATTCCATTGACCACCAACCCAGATATCGTCATTGAAAAATCAGACCTAGGCAAAGGTCAACTCGATGAAAAAACGGGTTTAATCGAATGGCACTTGAAGTTAAAAGCAAAAGAGAGTACCGATTTCAAATACGATTTCAGAGTGCGTCATGCCAAAGATAAAATGATCAATCTCTAAAATTCCCCGCCCACCGAGCCACTATTTTTCTAACTTAGAGGGCATGAATTTTGTAATTGTTGACGTCGAAACAACTGGTGGTCATACCAAAGACTCTAAAATCACAGAGTTGGCCATCTATAAACATGATGGTCAGCAAGTTATCGATCACTATCACAGCTTAGTCAATCCAGAGCAAGCCATTCCGGAATTCATCGTCCGGCTCACTGGCATTACAGACCGTATGGTGCAAGACGCTCCAAAGTTTTATGAAATTGCCAAAGAAATTTTAGCATTTTGTGAAGGGTGTGTTTTTGTCGCACATAACGTTGCTTTTGACTACGGCATGTTTCGCAGCGAATACAAACGCCTGGGCTATGAGTTCAGAATGCCGCAACTCTGCACCGTCCGGACTTCACGAGTCTTACTTCCTGGATATGCATCTTACAGTTTAGGCAAACTTTGTAATGAACTAGGTATTGCCAATAATGCGCGCCACCGAGCAGACGGCGATGCCAAAGCAACCGCTGAATTATTTACCCAGCTTTATCAACAAGATACCAAACAACTCAAACATTTTATTCAAGATGTGCTACAAC
>JBIPMW010000128.1:0-5690 GCA_044376455.1 Crocinitomicaceae bacterium
CACCAGGCAATTTTGAATTGCACAACATTTCTACTAACGGTCAAGACATCGCTTCTACGGCCTATACGTTTTCAAACGGTGATCAATTTAATTTACCAAATCAAGATACCCTTTTCCACACCATTGCACAGCCCGGGGACTACGACCTGAGCGTCATTATCACTTCAATTCATGGTTGTATCTACAACGGTTTCTTTGATGATTTACTCACCGTTACACCAATGCCATCAGCCAACTTTACACTTTCAAAAAATCCGATTACTTGGTTTGAAACCACCGTTCAAACGAATGATATTTCGTCGGGTAACATCGTACAATACGACTGGACTTCTCCAGGAGCAACACAAATCACCAGTAACGGATCCAGCGCCATTATCTCCTACCCTGAAGGTGTAATGGCAACCTACCCGATTATGCTCACCGTTACCACTGTAGATGGCTGTTCAGACTCTATTTCTATTGACATCGAAGTAGTCTCAGACGTTATATTCTATGCTCCTACAGCATTTACCCCAGACGACGACGAGCACAACCAAGTTTGGTCTTTTTATGTAGAGGGCATCGATAATGCGAATTTCAACCTTGCTATCTATAACCGTTGGGGCGAGATCATTTGGGAAACCAACGATCCTCATGCCTACTGGGACGGCTATTACAATGGCGTCAAAGCACAATCTGGTACCTACGTTTGGAGGGCTTGGTACAAAGAATTAGATACAGACGGCAAAACCATCAAAACTGGCATGATTCATGTGATCAGATAAGTCATGAAAAATTACGCTTACTTATTTGTCCTTAGTCTTTTATTTACCCAAGTATCTTGCGCTCAAAAGATCAAAGCGCTGGGTAAAGAACTACCAATTAGCATCCAAACAATTCCGGCTGCAAAACCACAGCTTTCTAACGAAGAAGTCATTTCAGGTCTCAAAGAAGCCTTGCAACTTGGTATTGAAAAAGCGGTTAATAAAAGCAGTATTGTGGATGGCTTTCTCGGTAACCCTCAAATACGTTTGCCATTTCCACCTGACGCCTTAAAAGTCAAAGAAAAAGCACTACAACTTGGCTTGAACACAGAGGTTGAAAAATTTGAAACGACACTCAACCGTGCCGCTGAGGAAGCCGTCAAAGAAGCACTGCCCATCTTCAAAGAAGCCATTCTTCAACTGAGCGTTCAAGACGGTTTCAAAATCTTAAATGGCGGACAGGGAGCTGCAACAATCTTTTTGAAACAGCAAACGCAAACTGCACTTTACAATGCGTTTCTACCTAAAGTAAAAGCTGCAACATCAAAAGTAGGCCTCACCGCCTACTGGAATCCGCTCATTACAAAATACAACACTGCGGCAAAACTTACGGGTGGCCAACAACTCAACCCCGACCTAGATGCCTACATTACCCAACGAGCAATCGAAGGGCTATTTGTTTTAGTTGCACAAGAAGAGGATCAAATTCGTGCCAATCCGGCGGCCCGTATTACAGACCTATTGGCAAAAGTATTTGGCTCTCTCTAATGCAATTTCCAGCCACTGAACTTGTCCTTGATGCAAAAGGTGCCGTATATCATTTAGGGCTTCAACCCGAACAACTTGCTTCCAAAGTAATATTAGTGGGTGACCAAGATCGTGTAGCTAAAATCAGTCGCTTTTTTGAAGTCATTGAGTGTCAAATCCAGCACCGCGAATTTGTGAGCCACACAGGGCTTTACAAAAGAAAAAGACTCACGGTACTCTCTACCGGCATCGGGACAGACAATATTGACATCTGCCTACAAGAACTCGACGCATTGGTCAATATTGATTTGGTCAACAGAGAAGAAAAACAAACTAAAACATCCTTAGAAATTGTCCGCATCGGAACTTGTGGCATCTTGCAGCAAGAAATTCCGGTTCATTCCTTTATTTTATCTTCACATGCCCTCGGCTTAGATAATGTTGCGCATTTTTATCCGATTGAATTTTCCCAAGAAGAAATAGAATTGCTAAATGAAATCAAGCAACAAATAAATTTTCCTGATCAGATCATGCCTTATTTAAGCGGGGCGGATTCTGAACTGTTCATGCGCATGAATAGCGAACAAGTGCATGTGGGTATTACCGTAACGAGCTCTGGTTTTTATGGGCCACAAGGGAGGTCTTTGCGCTTAGAAAGTAAAATGAGAAATATCCATTTGCAACTTGGTTCTTTCCAGAAAGATGAACACCGCATCATGAATTTTGAAATGGAGAGCTCGGCAATTTTTGCACTTGGCAAGGCATTAGGGCACGCTTGCACCACACTTTGTTTGGGTGTAGCCAACAGACCCAATGAAGAATTCTCTACGGGGATTGATCAAAAAATGGATGAGTTGATTCAGTATGTCCTAGAAAGGATTTAATACCCCCTTCCATCCTAACATTTCTTATTGCAGGTATTTATCGAGGGTAATGTGCAAATTGAGCCCTCTGAGTACTTCACCGCTTGCAATAATTTCGCCTGCGCCATTCACTAAGAAGGCATTCGGAATGGTGGCAACTTGGTAATTAGCCGCCGCTAATCCTTGCTCATCAAGGACATGGTATTTCCAAATAAGATGATCTGTCAATATGGCTTGCTTCCATGCTTCTTTGTCCCGATCTAAAGAAACACTGAATACTTGAAAACCTTTGGCGCCTTTGAATGCTTTGTTGTGGTATTTTTGATAGGCCTCAACCACATTTGGGCTCTCTTTGCGACACGGCCCACACCATGAAGCCCAAAAATCTATGAGTACCATTTTGCCGCGTAAGGAGGAAAGCTTGAGTGTTTTTCCTTTCGGAGAAAGCAAACTGATTTCAGGCGCAATAGCACTTGCTTGCTGCACGTTTTGCGCGGTATCTTTTTGTGTGCACAGGGCATAACAAGCAAATACGAGCAAAAAACCTGTAATCAGGATAAGTGGCTTTTTCATCCGATGCGTCTGATATCGGCCCCGATATTATTGAGGCGAAGTTCGATGTCTTGGTAACCGCGGTCAATTTGTTCGATGTTGTGAATGACGCTCTTGCCTTTGGCAGATAATGCAGCAATCAATAATGAAACACCCGCACGAATGTCAGGAGAGGTCATTTCAATTCCTTTCAAACTGTGTTCGCGGTTGAGGCCAATAACGGTAGCTCTGTGCGGATCACAGAGAATGATTTGCGCACCCATGTCGATGAGTTTGTCGACAAAAAACAAACGCGACTCAAACATTTTTTGATGAATCAGGACCGAACCTTTGGCTTGGGTTGCCACCACCAAAATAATGGATAGTAAGTCTGGTGTAAAGCCTGGCCAAGGTGCATCGTAGATGGTCATGATGGAGCCATCGATGAAGGTTTCAATTTCGTATTTTTCTTGGGCCGGTATATAGATGTCGTCTCCGCGGCGCTCGAGTTTGATGCCCAAGCGTCTGAATAAGTTTGGAATGACACCGAGGTTTTCCCAAGAAACATCTTTGATTGTAATTTCAGATTGCGTCATGGCTGCTAAACCAATGAAACTTCCGATTTCAATCATGTCCGGTAAAATGCGGTGAAAACAACCTTTTAGTTCCTTGACACCTTTAATGGTGAGCATATTCGAACCAATTCCGGTGATGTTGGCACCCATGGAATTGAGCATTTTACAAAGTTGCTGAATGTAGGGTTCACAAGCGGCATTGTAAAAAGTAGTTTCGCCTTCGGCCATGACGGCTGCCATGAGAATATTGGCTGTACCCGTTACGGATGCTTCATCGAGGTGAATGTAGGTGCCTTTGAGCTGGGCAGCTTCTACGGAATAAAAGTGCTCGCCGGCATCGTAGTTGAATTTGGCGCCCAACAAGGCAAAGCCTTCAAAGTGGGTATCAAGACGTCTGCGGCCAATTTTATCGCCACCGGGCTTCGGAATAAAACCACGGCCATAGCGCGCTAAAAGCGGCCCAACAATCATGATCGAACCGCGCAATGAAGAAGCACGCTTCTTGAAATCTTCAGATTCTAGGTAAGCAAGGTCAATTTCTTTGGCCTGGAAAATATAAGTGCCCTTTTCAACTTTTTCAACCTTTACCCCCATTGTTTGGAGTAAAGTGATCAGCTTGTTGACATCCACGATGTCAGGAACATTGGAAATGGTCACTTTTTCTGCTGTGAGCAGCGGTGCACAAAGTACTTGTAATGCTTCGTTTTTTGCACCTTGAGGAATGATTTCTCCTTTTAATGGTTTTCCACCGTAGATTTCAAAAGAGGCCATGCGTTATTTTTTGATGAATTTCTTCTTGTTATTGTTTTTGTTCTTGTTGTTCTTTTGCTTGTTAAAGCGCTTGTTTTGATTCTGACCGATACCCATTGTTTTCAGCAGCGTATTGGTGTTAACCAATTCATCTGGATTTTCGAGGATGAGTTCACCTTTAGACAACTCTTTCAATTGTTGCGCAATGACGTGATTTTCAACGGTGTCGTTGTTGTAGGCCAAAAACTGCTTTTTCATGAAATTGGCCATCGTGCTCTTGAGGTATTCTTTCTCTAGCGGAACGGCAACTTCTTTAGCTGCTTCTAGGATGGCCTGTGTGTATTTGCCGTAATGACCATAACGAATCTTGGAAGAAGGATAAACCATGCGCTGTGGCTTCTCATTGAGCACCTCTTGCTTTGGCTTTTCGTAGGGCGAATCTACATCGAGTTCAAAATTAGACATCACAAAAAGGTGCGTCCAGAGTTTGTGGCGGTAGTCTTCGACATCGCGCAGATGCGGATTGAGTTGCCCCATTACTTCGATGATGGCTTGTGCCGCACGGTTTCTTTCTGTACGGTTTTCAATTTCCATCGCATGTGCAATCATGTTTTGGACATTTCTACCGTATTCCGGCAAAATGAGTGGGCCACGAGTGGTATTATATTCCATAATTAGTTTTCAAGATGAGCTGCCAAGGCGTTGTCATAGATGGCTTGCGCCTCTGTGATGAAACCATAGTGTTGTTCATCGATTTGTAATTTACCTTTGGTGACGTGTCCAAGTAGGGTCATGTTGACACCAGTGGTGAGCATGAATTCGACAAACGCTTCTTCTTGCCCTTCGGTAACACTCACGACAGCACGGCCCTGACCTTCACCAAATAAGAAAGCATCTAGACGAATGTCAGCGTCACTGACGATATCAAAACCAAGACCTCTTGGCATAGACATCTCAACAAGCGTTACGTACAAACCACCGTCTGCAACGTCGTGAACAGCATTGACCAAACCGTCAGAAATAAGGCCCATGATGGCTTGCTGCATTTCAAATTCTTGCTCCAGATCAAAATAAGGAGCAGGAGAAGCTTTGATGCCATGATAGCTGGCAAGATATTCTGAGGAGGCGATGTCTTCGGTGTAATTTCCAATCAAGAAAATGAGGTCGCCTTTTTGCTTGAAGTCGAGGGTCATGACTTTTTCTTTGTCCGGTACAATACCGATCATGCCGATTGTTGGGGTCGGGAATACCGGGACCTCTTTGCCATTCATGACGGTTTGGTTGTAGAAAGAAACATTTCCGCCGGTAACAGGCGTTTCAAACTTCAGACAAGCGGAAGACATACCTTTGATGGCGCCAACAAACTGCCAATAGGATTCTGGGTTGTATGGATTTCCGAAATTGAGGCAATTGGTAATGGCACTTGGCACACCTCCAGCACATGTAATGTTGCGCGCAGCTTCACTAACGGCAATCATAGT
>JBIPMW010000349.1:0-5685 GCA_044376455.1 Crocinitomicaceae bacterium
AAGTCGTTGAAAAGGTCCGCATTCAAAGCAGCGGTTTGCTCGACCGCTTCAATGAACGTCTCTGGTTTCTGACCCGGTACATGCTCGGCTCTTTCGCAGAGTTCGACGGTGACGAGTACAGTTTCCAACTGACGAAAAATCCGTTCCCCGGCGAAACGATTCATCCGGGACCGTATCGGCTTGGTAAGCACGTTGAAGACGCCAACACGTATCGCGTTGGCCATCCGCTTGCGCAGCGAATTATCGCCCAAGGCAAAGCACTGAAACTTTCGCCCGCTGAAGTGACCTTTGACTATACAGGCTCTTCAAAGAAAATCGCGGTCCTGGAACCGCTGGTCGGTCAATCCGGTTGGCTTAGCTGCTCGTACCTGAGCGTCAATGCCCTTGAAACCGAGGAACACCTGATCCTTGCGGGTGTGATCGACAACGGTGAGGCACTCGACGAAGGCCAATGCCGTCGTTTGTTCGACATCGTCGGTATATCTGGTCAGGCGATTGCAATACCTTCCGTCATTCAGTCCCATTTGGGCGATGCAACAGCCCGGCGGCAAGACGAGTTGCTGGTCGCTATGTCCGCGAAAAACGGCGAGTGGTTCGACATCGAGATGGACAAGCTCGACCGTTGGGCGGAGGATCGTCGCGCCGCACTCAAAGCGGACTTAGAGGAACTCGACCTGAGCATCAAAGACGCGAAGAAATCGGCACGATTGGCTCCCAATCTGCCTGAGAAGCTTGAAATTCAGCGGTCGCTCCGTGGATTGGAAACCAAGCGGGATGAAGCGTGGCGTGCCTATGATACGGCCAGCAGGGACGTGGACCGGCAGAAAGACGCCTTGCTCGACGAAATCAGCCGCCGCCTTGAGCAAAAGACAAGTTGTGATACCCTTTTTACGCTTCGATGGAGGGTCAAATGAGCAAGACGAACCTCTCGATACCCGCCGATTTTCCGATCCTCCTGAAGGAGATCAAGAACCGAATCCAGCAGGCTCAAACGCGGGCCATGTTGGCGGTCAACGCCGAACTCGTACAGCTTTATTGGGATATTGGCCGCATCATCGCCGACCGTCAGCAACAGGAAGGCTGGGGAGCCGCGGTAGTCCCTCGCCTGTCCCGTGAATTGCTCAACGAACTGCCGGAAGTAAAAGGCTTTTCCGAGCGGAATATCAAGCGAATGTTGGCCTTCTATCGTGAGTACACGAACCCAACCGACTTCTTGCCGCAACACTCGCTAAGATTGTCTGGTCCCCCAAAAGTGCCGCAAGCGGCGGCACAATTAGAGAAGGCCGGAAAAGTGCCGCAGCTTGCGGCACAATTGCCCGACTCGATTCTCTGGTCCATCCCTTGGTTCCATCAGATCGTCTTGATGGAGAAAGTCAAAGACCGGACGACCCGTCTCTGGTACATGCAGCAGACGCTGACCAACGGCTGGAGCCGCAACGTTCTGCTGGCGATGATCCAGTCCGAGGCACACGATCGTCAGGGACAGGCCATCACCAACTTCGAGCGGTTGCTTCCGCCACCGCAGTCGGACCTTGTTCAGCAGACGCTCAAAGACCCATACATTTTTGATTTCCTCACGCTCCAGGAACCATTTCATGAGCGGGAACTTGAAACCAATCTCCTGCACCAGCTTGAACGCTTCCTGTTGGAGCTTGGGCAGGGCTTCGCTTTTGTCGGTCGCCAGTATTACCTGAAGGTGGGCGACCGCGAATTCTACATCGACCTGCTGTTCTATCATCTGAAGCTGCGCAGCTTCGTCGTGATCGACCTCAAAAAAGGGGAGTTCAAGCCCGAGTATGCGGGCAAGATGAACTTCTACCTGAGCGTCGTTGATGACCAGCTTCGGCACGCCGCCGATGCCGCATCCATCGGCTTGATCCTCTGTCAGGATCGCAACCACATCGTCGCTGAATATAGCTTGCGTGGCGTAGACAAGCCTATCGGCATCTCCGAGTACGAGCTGACTCGCGCTTTGCCGCCGAATCTGAAATCCGCACTGCCGACCGTGGAAGAAATCGAAGCCGAACTGGCTGATTTCTCAGTTCATCCATCCAAGCCGCCTGCGCTCCCCGCACCGAAGAAACGCAAGGCATCCAAGCCATCGAAGCCAACCAAGAAGAAACAACCGAAGAAGGGCCCTAAGCAATGAAGCAATCAACAATGACTGACACAGATCACTTCGACCTTCGCTCGCATGACGCGGCGGGGGACAAGATCGCTGAATTGCTGCGGCTCTTCCCTGAAATCCGCACCGAAGGGGGCAAGCTCGACTTCGACCGGCTGAAACTGGCCCTTGGCGAGACCGTGGACGTGGGCAAGGAGCGCTATGGCATGAATTGGCCGGGCAAGGCGGAGTGCTTCAAGACGATTCAAGCCCCGAGCCTGGGGACGCTGCGCCCGTGCCCCGAGGAAAGCGTCAACTTCGACACAACCGGAAACCTCATCATCGAGGGAGACAATCTCGAAGTCTTGAAGCTGTTACAAAAATCGTATCTGGGCAAGGTCAAAATGATCTACATCGACCCGCCCTACAACACCGGCAACGATTTCATCTACCCAGATAATTATTCTGAGTCGCTCCAAACATATTTGGAGTACACAGGCCAAATTGACGACGCGGGGACAATGTTTGGCACAAATCCTGAGACCGACGGGCGCTTCCATTCCAAGTGGCTTAACATGATGTATCCGAGGTTGTACCTCGCGCGGAATATCCTTCGTCAAGACGGTGTGCTTCTTATCAGTATTGACGATCATGAATGTGAAAATCTGAAGAGGTTGTGCAACGAAGTTTTCGGTGAAGAAAACTTCGTGTTTCAGGTGTCCGTTATCAACAACATGAAGGGTAGAAACGACAAGAAGCACGTCGCAACGTGCCACGAGTATTTAATCGCATACGCGAAGCCAGCCTTCGACTCAAATGGACTTCCATTAACCGATGAGCAACGAGCTGAATACGATAAGACTGACGAGAAAGGCGAACGATACGCTCTTCGAGACCTTCGTAAACGTGGAAGTGGTGATCGCCGAGAAGACCGACCAAACATGTGGTTCGAGGTTTTCGTTGACCAACGAGACAAAACATTGAGCATGGAGCGCAGATCGAAGCAAGACGTCGCCATCACGCCAAAACGAGGAGACGGATCGGATGGACGGTGGCGTTGGGGTAAGGAGCGTGTTGCCGCGAGTCTACCACATATCGAAGCATCGTACTCTGAGCGATCTGGGAAATGGGGGCTTCAATACCGTGTGTATTTATCCGCAAATGCGATAATCGCAAACGAAATTGATGAAGAAGAAGATGATTCAGAAGCATTGAGCGAGCGGACTTCCAAGCCAAAATCGGTATGGATCGGACCCGAGTTGTCCACGGATGTGGCAAAACGTTCATTGAAAGCCCTTCTGCCGGAGGCCGGATACGACTATCCCAAGGCCGTCGAGTTCATCAAACGATGTATTCACATCGGATGCGACAATCAAGGACTAATTCTCGACTTTTTCGCTGGTTCAGGAACAACAGCCCAAGCGGTTCTTGAACTGAACGCAAAAGACGGAGGTAATCGCAAGTTTGTTCTTGTCCAGATGCCTGAGCCAACTGAGCGAACCGACTTCGAGACTATTGCGGACATCACAAAGGAACGAGTCCGACGCGTCATCGGGAATCTCGATGCGATAGAAAAGGATCAACTCACATTCGACGCAACCGATGCCACAGACCGCGGCTTTCGCGTTTTCAAGCTGGCCGAGTCGAACTTCACGACATGGGACGCACAAGTCGCCCACGAGCCGAAGGCACTCCAAAACCAATTGGACTTCCACGTCGATCACATCCGCGAAGGTCGAACTGCAGACGACATCCTTTACGAACTGCTGCTGAAGAGCGGTTTCCCATTAACAACACCGGTCGAAAAGCTGACATTGGCCGGAAAAACGGTGCATAGCGTCGCCAGTGGGGCTCTCATGATTTGCCTGGAGCGAGAGTTGACCTTGGAACTTATCCGGGCCATAGCTGACGCCAAGCCGGAGCGAGTCGTCTGCCTAGATGAAGGGTTTGCCGGTAACGACCAACTGAAGGCCAATGCAGTGCAGACGTTCAAAACCAAGGGCATCGTTAAGTTTCAAACGGTTTAGGAGGAGTTGATTAAACATGGCAGACGCTGAACGGCAATTCCGACTCCCAAGTCGCGTGGATTCGTATCTTGCCACTCTGAATCGTGTTTACGAACAAGCAGACAAGATGCTGCTACGCGAAATTGTCGTCAATGGGTTGGTTTCAATCCATGAAGGATCGGATTACGACGGCTGGAATGGTGGAATATACGGCCATGCAATAACGTTAACTGTTTCTGAGGACCTCTTTCTGAGGGCAATAGATGCGAGGGAGGATTTTCAGGCCCGCATCGCCGAAGACTTGAATAAGCTCAACAATTCTCGGAATGAGCACATCAGCGAAGTCTTCATCGAGATGAGCCCGTCCGATAGTGATCGCTGGCGGGAAAAATCGGGAGTGTACCGTCCTCCTATGCCGTCACACGCGGTCCCGGCTGATGCTCTTGCGCGGATCTGGGGTTCGCATCGGATTCGTGTATTTCTCAGCCATAAAGCGAATGTCAAGGTTGAGACATCTCTACTCAAGCAGGCCCTTGCCCGTTGCGGCATCGCGGCTTTTGTTGCACACGATGATATAGAACCGACGCAAGAATGGCTCCGAGAAATAGAGCGTGCCCTTTTCAGCATGGATGCTCTCGTAGCCTTACTCACGCCAGATTTTCACGACAGCAACTGGACAGATCAAGAAGTTGGAGTCGCGATCGGACGCGGCGTGCCGCTTATCCCGGTTCGATTGGGTAGCGATCCATACGGGTTGATGGGAAAAGGTCAAGGTCTTGGCGGATGCAGCTGGTCCGACACGAGCAGTATTGCCAAAAAAGTATTTGATTTGCTCTATAAGCGGTTAGCCGACAAGTCTCGCATGTTCGAATGTGCTCTCGCCGCGTATTCGGATTCCGCTACCTTCGCTGATTCAGCATGGAAGGTAGAGCACTTATTGTCTGTTCTTTCAGACCTTAGCAGCAATCAGATCGATCGACTACTTGACGCTTACGGGGCTAACGATCAAAACAAATACTCGTTCAAAGGAAGGGACCTACTTCGCCCCCTCTTAGAGCGTTGGACAGGGAAGGAATGGACTGTCACTAAAAATGGGTTGGCCATTCTGAAGGACGCCAATACGAAGCCCATATTCTGATGACCCTGCGGTAGAGAAAGTGCAGAATGAAACTACAATTCGACGCCAATCAGACCTTCCAGCTCGATGCCGTGGCAGCCGTTACGGACCTGTTCGACGGCCAACCCCAAGGGCCACCCGAATATACGGTGACCGACTTTGGCGATTGGGATGACGATGGTCTCTTTGCTGGCCAATCTCGATCGGAATTGGGTATCGACAACCATTTGCTACTGGCCCCCGACAAGCTGAAAGACAACGCTCGGCTGATCCAGCATCGCAACGATATCGAGATTTCCAATCCCGATGCACCGCTGGAAGCATGGGACTTGTTCGACACAGCAGCCGACGTCGCACGCCAGTGCCCGCATTTTTCCGTCGAAATGGAGACCGGCACGGGCAAGACCTACGTTTACCTACGGACGATCTTCGAGCTATCGCGTCGGTACGGATTCCAG
>JBIPMW010000015.1:0-16418 GCA_044376455.1 Crocinitomicaceae bacterium
CTCAGAGGGGTCAGTAGAGCAATATAGTTCGAGTATCAAAAAGCGGTAAAATTGCTTGACCCCAGAAATGATCCGTGCCTGACTTCTTGCACTCAGACCGAGGTCATAGAGGTTGGCTACAAAAGTTTTGAGCTGTTCATAGGTAATTTGTGCTGGGCTTAGTTTATCGTCTTCAAAATACTGCGCCAATAATGAGACATCGCGTTGATAGGCTAAAATGGAATTTTCAGCCAGACCCTTTTCTATTTTTAGGTATGAAACAAAATCCTTAATATAGCGCTCCCAATGCATCATTTATGAACTTACTCGTTGTCAACGGCCCTAATTTAAACTTACTCGGTACCCGAGAAACACAAATATATGGGAATGTCACGTTCCAAGCATACTTCGAAACCTTGAAAGCCGAGAGTAAGCATACATTGAGTTATTTTCAGTCCAATATCGAAGGAGAGCTGATCGATTGTTTGCAAAACGCGCGTGTTGATGGCATTATACTGAACGCCGGAGGTTACACACATACAAGTGTGGCCCTGCGCGATTGCATCGCAGCGATAGACATACCAGTAATTGAAGTGCACATCTCAAACATCAGCGCCCGCGAAAGTTTCAGGCATGATTCTCTACTCAGCCCCGTTTGCAAAGGTTGTATTTTTGGCTTTGGTCTAGAAGGATATCAATTGGCGATTCAAGCATTTGCACTGTAAATTCCTTGGCATCAAGCAAGGCGAAGGAGCTCGGATTTGAATGATGCGCTGAAGGTCTTCAGATTATTTTAATTTTGTAGTACCTATGCAACAATTAGAGAACTTTTTTCAGCACATAGACCCCGTTTTTGCGGCTTTTTTGGCCACTACTTTTACGTGGTTAGTTACGGCAGCGGGTGCGAGTTTGGTCTTCTTTTTTAAGTCCATGCACCGCGGCTTGCTCGATGGCATGCTGGGTTTTACAGGAGGCGTTATGGTTGCAGCGAGTTTTTGGTCTTTGCTGATGCCTTCCATTGAATTATCCGAGCGTTTGTACCCGAGTGCACCCTGGATGCCAGCAGCCATTGGTTTTTTGACAGGCGCGCTCTTTTTGTTTTTTCTGGACAAAAAACTGCCGCATTTGCACATCAACTTCAATGAACACGAAACCGAAGGTGTTAAAACGCAGTTGCACAAAACAACGCTATTGGTGCTAGCCATTACTTTGCATAATATACCTGAGGGCTTGGCTGTGGGCGTCTTGTTTGGCGCTGCGGCAAATGGCATGGAAGGCGCAACAATTGCCGGAGCCATCGCTTTGGCAATTGGTATTGGGATTCAGAATTTCCCGGAAGGTTTTGCGGTTGCTATGCCGCTCAGGCGTGCTGGGGCTAGCCGCATGAAGAGTTTTATGTACGGCCAGCTTTCGGCAATTGTAGAGCCCATTGCTGGTGTGATTGGCGCGGTTGCGGTGATTTACATGGAACCCATTTTGCCATTTGCGCTTTCTTTCGCTGCAGGTGCCATGATCTTTGTGGTGGTCGAGGAGGTTATTCCCGAAACGCAGCGCGATAAATATACCGACATCGCTGTACTTGGCTTCATCGGTGGTTTTCTTGTGATGATGATCTTGGATGTAGCCTTGGGGTAAAAAAAGCCTCCCAAAATGGAAGGCTTTAAAGTGTTTTGTGCAAGTTAAACACAGATTGTCTGCTCGCAGGCTTTTAGAATTTCTCTGACTTCTTTAAGCGTAGGCGCCTCCGCGTAGGTGCGCAACACAGGTTCTGTGCCGGAAGGTCTGATCATGACCCAACGCTCGTCATCGAAGAAATACTTGAAACCATCGATGGTTTGAACCTCACTTACTTGGTATTTACCAAACGATTTGTAATTATTTTCTTTACAATTAACGATGATCTTTTGCTTCAGATCTTCTGTGATGTGAAGGTCGTTGCGCTCAAATTGGAAAGGCCCTACGATAGCGTACACTTCATCGATGAGTTGATCGAGTGTTTTGCCAGATTTAGCCATAAACTCCCAAATGATCAGACCCATCCAGATGCCATCGCGCTCCGGAATGTGGCCTTTCACTGCAATACCTCCAGATTCTTCACCACCGAGTAAAACATCTTCCTTGATCATGATGGCTGCAATTTCTTTGAAGCCAATTTTGGTTACTTCGAGTTCTAGACCGTAGTGTTTGCAAAGTTTTTCTACCCTAGGGGTTACAGAAAATGCAATCACCACCTTTCCACTCATCTGTTTGTATTTGACCATGTAATGGATCAAAAGCAAGATGATGTGATGGGAGTCTACGAATTCGCCGTGACTGTTGTAGAGCCCAATGCGATCAGCATCGCCGTCTGTGGCTAGTGCACATGCTACATCGCCTTGTTTTTTGATGGTTTGTGCGAGTTCTTGAAGGTTTTTGGCAATAGGTTCTGGTGCAGTTCCCATAAAAGATGGGTTGTGGTCGCAGTGTAAGAGCGAAACTTTAGGTAAAATTCTAGGCATGACACGTTGCCCTGCTCCGTACATGGCATCGTACATGAGCTTGAGCCCAGACTTATCGATGGCATTGAGGTCAAAATTAGCCTTGACGTGGTCAATGTAGCGCGTTTCGATATCGATTTCTTCGAGCTGCCCAGCAAGCTGTGCTTCATGGAGGTCAATTGCCTGGAAATTTACACGGCAAGTGTCCGGGATCAATGCCTCGACTTCGTTGATTTTTTCTGGTTCAAGCGGTCCGCCAAATTTAGCTTTGAGTTTGAATCCGTTATAGCTTGGGGGGTTATGGCTCGCGGTGAGGATGATGCCGATTTCGCAACCTAATTGGTTGGCAGCAAGTGAAATCATGGGGGTGGAAACGAAACCTCTTGAAAGTTTGACATGGATACCTTGCGCTAAAAGCACTTTGGCAGCGGTTTCCATAAAGAGTTCGCCAGCGAAACGACAATCGTGCCCGAGCACAACTGTAGGCTTTTCAAAACGTTCTTTGAGCCATAGGCCAGTAGCTTCCGTTACTCTTGCGACGTTTTCTACGGTGAATTCTGCTGCAATAATAGCTCTCCAGCCGTCGGTTCCGAATTTGATAGGTGTTGCCAAAATATTATTTTTTAAAAGTGTTGATTGTTTTTTCTATGATTGCCACGCAATCCATGAGTTGTGTCTCTGTGATGACCAACGGTGGGGCAAAGCGGATGATGTTTCCATGGGTCGGCTTGGCCAATAAGCCATTCTCTTTGAGTGCCAAGCAAAGGCGCCATGCTGTATCTGAATCTGGGCTATCGTTGACCACAATTGCGTTGAGTAAGCCCTTTCCTCGGACTTTTAAAATGAGGTCGTTGGTTGTAATGATGCGCTGCATTTCTTGACGAAACAAAGCGCCGAGTTTTCGGGCATTTTGAATGAGGCCTTCCTCGTTGACTACTTCAAGTGCTGCAATGGCCACTTTGGCTGCAATCGGGTTGCCGCCAAATGTAGAGCCATGTTGGCCAGGTTTGATGACCATCATGATGTCGTCGTTGGCGAGTACGGCAGAAACAGGATAAACTCCTCCGGAAAGGGCCTTGCCTAAAATGAGGATATCAGGTTTGGCGTAGGTAGCGGCTTGTTGTTCGCATTTTTGTTCACAGCTACAATTTCCACAAACTGCCAATAAACTGCCAGTGCGCGCAATGCCTGTTTGAACTTCATCGGCAATAAACAATGCGTTGTATTGCGTACACAGGGCACGCGCACGGCGCATGAAATCTTCTTCAGGGGTGTAAACACCGGCTTCACCTTGAATAGGTTCTACTAAGAAACCTGCAACGTTTTCTTGTTGCAATGCTTGTTCAAGAGCCGCAGTATCGTTGTACGGAATAGAGATGAAACCTGCTGGATATGGGCCAAAGTTTACATTTGAATCGGGGTCCGAGGAAAAAGAAACGATGGTAGTGGTGCGACCATGAAAGTTGCCTTCACAAACGATGATTTGCGCCTGATTTTCGGCTACGCCCTTTTTCTCGTAGGCCCATTTTCTGCACAATTTAATCGCAGTCTCTACAGCTTCGGCCCCAGTATTCATGGGCAATACTTTGTCAAAACCAAAGTACTCAGTGACGAATTTTTCGTATTCGCCCAAGCAATTATTGTAAAAGGCCCGAGAGGTAAGGGCTAAAGTTTGGGCTTGTTTGACCAATGCTGCGGTAATTTTGGGATGCCCGTGGCCTTGGTTTACAGCTGAATAAGCCGAAAGAAAGTCAAAATAACGCTTGCCATCGACGTCCCAAACATAAACGCCTTCGCCCTTTTCAAGAACTACAGGAAGCGGATGATAATTGTGTGCACCGTGCTGATCTTCCAAGTCAATGTAAACTTGTGTTTTGGCGCTGTGTGTTTCTGTTGATTGCATAGAAAGCAAAGATAGTGATTCGAAAGAATTATTTATATTGCATTTAAAAAAGAACATGCAACGTAGGACCTTTCTTCAATATACAAGTTTAGCAACCGCAGCACTTGCACTACCACAGTTTGTAAATGCCTTTCAGCCAGCCATGAAATTAAAAGTCAGACTAGGCTTCATCGCAACCGGTTTCAGGGGGCAGACTCACCTTGAAGAAATGCTCAAGCGTTCGGATGTAGAGATCATAGCGTTAGCCGATCCCAACCCACGCATGATCAAAGATGCGCTTGCGCTCATGGAAAAAGCAGGCCATCCTGCTCCGGCAGTCTATCAAGACGGCCCTGATGATTACCTTCAGCTGTTGGCCAGAACCGATATCGATGCCGTTTTTGTCTCATCCCCTTGGGAATGGCATTTAGCGCATGGCGTTGCTGCGATGAAAGCCGGAAAAATAGTCGGGATGGAAGTTGGTGGCGCCATGAAACTCGAGGACTGCTGGACATATGTCAAGACCTCAGAACAGACAGGCGTACCTATTATGCCGCTCGAAAATGTGTGTTACCGCCGCGATGTCATGGCCATTTTAAATATGGTCCGACAAGGCATGTTTGGAGAAATTGTGCACGCCCAAGGTGGCTATGAGCATGACCTTCGAGGCGTCTTGTTCAATGATGGAAATAGTGCCTACAATTCAGGTGTGGAATTCGGCGAAAAAGGATTTAGTGAGGCCGCTTGGCGCACCAATCATTATGTAAATCGCAATGGGGAATTGTATCCAACACATGGCTTAGGCCCTGTAGCCACTATGCTCGATTTAAATCGGGGAAATCGTTTGGTGCGGCTCAGTTCTTTCTCGAGTAAAGCCAGAGGCCTTCATGATTATATTGTCAAGCATCCAAAAGGCGGGGCTGCGCATCCCAATGCCAAGATTGAATTCAAGCAAGGTGATGTCGTAACCACACATTTGCAATGTGCCAATGGCGAAACAATCATACTCACGCACGATACCAGTTTGCAGCGTCCTTATAATTTAGGGTTCAGGGTTCAGGGCACCAAAGGCATTTGGCAAGATTTTGGCTGGGGAGACCCCGAACAAGGGCACATTTATTTTGAGGATCAAATGAAGCATTCGCATCGCTGGGACAATACCAAAAATTGGCTCGAACAATATGATCATCCCCTGTGGAAAGCCAATGCAGCAGCTGCAGAAAATTCTGGACATGGCGGTATGGATTACTTTGTAGACAATGCTTTTATCGAATGCATCAAACAAAACAAAGCTTTTCCACTGGATGTCTATGACCTCGCCAGTTGGTATGCGATCACGCCCTTGAGTGAAAAATCGATTGCTACAAACGGCACTCCACAAGAAATTCCTGATTTTACAAAAGGTGCTTGGAAAAATAGAAAGCCCATTTTTGCCTTAGATGCCAACTACTAAATTAGCGTTAGTCATATTAGCTGGTGGGCTTGGGAGCCGTTTTGGTGGCAACAAGCAACTGCAGCCCTTCGGTGCTAGTGGCCGCTTTTTGTTTGAATATGCATGTTTTGATGCCAAAAATGCCGGTTTTGATAAAGTCTTTGTCATTGTAAGGGCAGGGATGGAGTCAGTGGTTGATCAACAGTTGAAAAAATGGCTTACTCCCCATCGTTTTGAGGTACTTACCCAAGTGCAAACTCGCCAAAAACCATGGGGGACCGCTCATGCCCTCAGTTTTTTGAGTGGCAAGTGGTCAGGTAGTTTCTTGGTGCTCAATGCCGACGATTATTACGGAAGTTCACTAATGCAACAGGTAAAACGTTTACATGAGCAGGGAGTTGGTGCGGCCTGTTTGGCCTATGCATTGGGCGATACACTGAGTCCATTTGGCGCAGTTTCTAGAGGAATTTGCGATTTGAATGGAAATTTACTTTCCCAAATCACTGAAAAAACGAAACTCCAATTAGATGGCGTAAGCATCAAAGACGAGTTCGGGAATACATATGCTCATCATGCCTTGATCTCGATGAATGCTTGGTTTTTGCCAGTCAAATTCTTAGACTTTTTAACGCAATATGTAGCAGACTACCAGCTTCAATATGCCAATGATGCGAAAAGCGAAATTTATTTGCCAAACGCCATTCAACATGCCATTGCAACAAAAGTGCTAGAGGTACACGTTGTAAAATCTGAGGGCAATTGGTTTGGTCTTACGTATCCCCAAGATTTGGAGGGCGCAGTGCAAAAGATCGAACATATAGAGGATTTGGTTTATCCCGCTTACTTTGAACAATGGACCTAAAGCACTTATTAGATAGTATTTGGGGTTTAAGAGTAACAGAAGTCAAACCCATTGATCAAGGGTTGATCAACCATACTTGGTTGGTCAGAACTCCAACACACAATTTTATCCTGCAGCAAATCAATATTAAGGTTTTTAAAAATCCGAATCTTTTACAAGAACAGCTTGAGTTACTTTCTAAAAAAATGGTTTTGAAAAGTTTGGTCTCCCTGGAGTTTATGGCAATCGAAGGCCAAACCTGTTTTGAATATGAACAGCAGTTTTTCAGGTTGCAACGTGCCATTTCTCCAAGTACAACCATCAGCACAATAGATGAAAGAATTGCCCATTTGGCGGCAAAGGCGCTATTAGAATTTCATGCAGCACTGCGACAGGTTACTATTGAAAAATGGACAGAACCCATCAACAATTTCTTAAATCCAAATTTTAGAGTTGCTGCTTACAAAGAGGCTAAGAAAAATGCAAATCCAAGGCTATTAGAGGCTTCGGAGCGAGCAATTAGTGCTTTAGAACAACAAATACACCTCATTCATGCATGGCAAGAACTTCTAGATGCGGAGCCAAAAGTACTCATCCATGCTGATCCTAAATTGAGTAACTTTTTATTTACAACCGATTCAAAAGGTGTAAGAGCACTGATCGATTGGGACACCATTCAATTTGGGAGCCCCTATTATGATTATGCCGACATGATCCGTTCGTTTTGCAGCTTAGGGGAGGAAGTAAGTTCACAAGAAACGCTTTTCAAAGCACCCATCTTTGAGGCGCTATTGGCTACTTTTGATGTAGACGAAATTAAATTGTTTAGTGCAGTTCAAGGTCTTGTATTGGTACAAGCGCTGCGTTTTTTAAGCGATTTTCTAGAGGATAATCAATACTACAAGGTAAACGATGAGTTGCATAATTTGAGGCGAGCAACCAATCAATTGCGATTTGTAGAAGAAATACAGGCTTATTGGGCTACCACTCGTAAGCCAATTCAGTAAGCCATTTTCCTTGACAGCGCAGGGTTTGTTCGATGAGGTCTCGGACACAAGTTTTACCTCCTAAAAATGGACTTTGGTAATGCACCACCGCCTTGACATCGCTCACGGCGTCTTGAGGGCATGTAGAAAGCCCAGCTTTTCGAAGTACCGGAATATCTGGAATGTCGTCGCCCATGTAGGCAATTTCGTCGTCTTGGAGTTGATATTGTGCTTTGATGGCTTCATAGCGCTCAAGTTTGTTGTGCGCACCTAAAAAAACATCATGAACACCCAATCCCATCAGGCGTTTTTTTACTTCAGGTGAAGATCCTCCGGTAATACAAAAAATGCGGTAACCCATCTTAACGGCATACTGCACGGCATAGCCATCCTTAGAGTTGAGTGCGCGTACAATTTCGTCATTGATCAGGTAAACTTTGCCGTCGGTAAAAACGCCGTCGACATCAAAAATAAAGGTGCTGATCTGATTGAGTCTTTGTTTGTAACTAAGCATTTTTAAAAAGATCTTGAATGCGTTGTGTGAGTTGATTGTAAACCTCGAGTTGTTGGCCACTGAGTTGCTTTCTGTGGCGCTCAAGTGTGTTCTCGTCGTGTCTGAGCGCAGGGCCTGTTTGTGCTTTTTCCGGACCCAAGAGAATCGCTTTTGCGATGGTTTCGTTCAATAATGGGTAAACAGGAGTGAAATCGAGTTGGGCCTCTGCTAGGATTTTACTGGCTTCGAGTAGCATGAGGTTGCCAAAATTATTGACAAAAACCCCAGCTAAATGGTATTGTGCACGTTGTGCAGAGCCACAGGCTTGGAATTGGGCGCCCATTTGTTGCAAAAAGGCGGTGATGCGTTGCAGTACGAAATCGTTTTTCCCTTCGATCATAAACGGTATGTCTGAAACGAGAAGATCACGGTTGGTCGATATGCTTTGATAGGGGTAGCAAACGCCGAGGTTTTCGTGTGCAAATAATTTGATACTTGGGCTACCTGCCGTATAAGCCGCAAATTGTTGCACACCGAGTTGACCGATGACCTCAGGGAGGGCATCATCAGAAACACAAATGAGGATAAGGTCTGCTTTGAGCTCAGCAATAGTTGGCGCAGCGACACAATTGTATTGTGAGGCGAGGTCGTCGGCTTTAACTTGGTTTCGAGCATAAATGCCTGTAATTGCAATTTGCGCATCAGCGGCAAGTCGCAAAAGCGTTTGAGCTACCCTGCCGGATCCGATGACTGCAATTTGAAGAGGGTGCATCAGTTTCTTATTGTCCGTGACACTGTTTGTATTTCTTGCCACTTCCACAAGGGCAAGGGTCATTGCGTCCAATTTTTGGGTCTGCAACTACTGGTTGTTGTTTTTCGCGTTGTGGCATTGAATTGGCAATGGCTTGTTCGTAGCCTTCACGTCCTTCAAATGCAGGTGGCGTGGTGCTGCTCGTCGAAGAAAGTTGTGCTTTGTCGTAATGATTTTGGTTGTTTTCTTTGTTGGTGCTTTCGATTTGTTGCTCCACAGGAACATCCATTTTCATGAGCAATTCGAGCGCTTCTTCGTTCAGACGGTTCAGCATAGAACGGAACAATTCGTAAGACTCGAGTTTATAGATAACTAACGGATCTTTTTGCTCATATTGGGCATTACGCACCGCTGAACGGAGGTCGTCCATTTCGCGGAGGTGTTCTTTCCATTCTTCGTCTATTTTACTGAGGATCACGTTGCGTTCAAAGTACTTACTGATCACTTTACCTTCCGTTTTGTAAGCTTCTTCTAGATTAACGATGAGCTGTAATTGACGACGGCCGTCTGTAAGCGGGAACACAATGTTTTTATATTGCTGAGACATGGTCTCAAAAACATTTTTTACTTGTGGATAAGCCAAGCGCGCAATTTTTTCACACTTGCGGTCATAGGCTTCTCGGAGCGATTGGTAAGTGCGTTCAGCGAGCTCTTGGGTAGAGATCGTATTGAAAGTAGCTTCGTCTACAGGAGCTTCAATTCCAATGAGGCGGAGCACCTCGAGTTCGAAATCTTGGAATGCACCTTTGGAATGCGCAGCTACTGTGGTTTCGCAAAGTTCATAGAACATGTTATCGATGTCCATGTCGAGGCGGTCACCGTAAAGCGCATTGCGGCGTTTTTTGTAGATGGCCTTGCGCTGCGCATTCATGACGTCGTCGTATTCAAGAAGGTTTTTACGCATCCCAAAATTGTTCTCTTCGACCTTTTTCTGAGCGCGCTCGATAGATTTAGAAACCATTCCGGCAGTAATCACTTCGCCTTCCTTGAGGCCCATGCGGTCCATGATGGCAGCGATGCGCTCAGAACCAAATTTACGCATGAGGTCGTCTTCAAGGGAGACAAAGAAACGAGACGAACCTGGGTCACCTTGGCGACCAGAGCGACCACGTAACTGGCGGTCTACGCGGCGCGAGTCGTGGCGTTCGGTACCGATAATAGCCAAACCACCAGCTTCTTTGACGCCAGCACCTAATTTGATGTCGGTACCACGACCTGCCATGTTGGTGGCTATGGTCACTGTTCCAGCCTGCCCCGCATTGGCTACGATTTCGGCTTCTTTTTGGTGGTATTTGGCGTTGAGTACTTGGTGCGGAATTTTCTTCATTTGCAGCATCCTTGACAACAACTCAGAAATTTCTACGGTAGTGGTACCGACAAGCACAGGGCGGCCTGCAGCTACTAAACTTTCAATTTCTAAAATGATGGCATTGTATTTCTCGCGGGCTGTTTTGTAAACGAAGTCGTCTTGGTCTTTGCGTGAAATAGCGCGGTTGGTAGGCACTACGACCACATCTAACTTATAGATGTCCCAGAATTCACGGGCTTCTGTTTCAGCCGTACCAGTCATGCCGGCAAGCTTGTGGTACATTCTGAAATAATTCTGAAGCGTAATGGAAGCGTAGGTTTGTGTAGCTGCTTCGACGGTAACGTTTTCTTTGGCCTCGATGGCTTGGTGTAAACCGTCTGAATAACGACGGCCCTCCATGATACGCCCCGTAGATTCGTCTACAATTTTGACCTTGCCATCCATGATCACGTACTCCACTTCTTTTTCAAAGAGGGTGTAGGCGCGCAACAATTGACTGACAGAGTGGATGCGCTCTGATTTGATGGAGTAATCGCGGACAAGTGCGTCTTTGCGCTCGAGGTAGGCATCTTTATCGAGTTGCTCTTTTTGCAACTTGGCAATTTCCGCCCCGATGTCTGGCATCACGAAGAAATCGCGGTCGTCTTGACCTGAAACGAGGTCAATACCCTTGTCTGTGAGTTCAATGGAATTGTTTTTTTCGTCGATGACAAAGAACAGCTCGACGTCGATCTTCTTCATTTGCTTGCCTTGTTCGGCCATGTAGAAGTTCTCGGTTTTTTGAAGGTGTACTTTGATTCCGGGCTCCGACAAAAACTTAATGAGCGTTCTGTTTTTTGGCAAACCGCGGTGTGCTCTGAGTAAGGCAATGCCGCCTTCTTCTAGCATGCGTTTTTGCTCGTTTTTGTCTGGGTTTGGTTCGTTGATGACACTCAGGAGCTTTTTGGCATCTGACAAGCACTGTTGTACATATGCTTTTTGTGCTTCCACGACGCGTTCGATGCGCGGCTTGAGGATATGAAATTCGTGTTCGTCGCCTTTTGGGGTTGGGCCCGCAATGATGAGCGGCGTTCTGGCGTCGTCAATGAGGACGGAGTCAACTTCATCGACAATGGCAAAATGGTGTTTGCGCTGAACGATGTCGTCGACGTGGCCCGCCATGTTGTCGCGGAGGTAGTCGAAGCCAAATTCGTTGTTGGTTCCGAAAGTAATGTCTGCTAAATAGGCCTGACGGCGGCTTTGTGAGTTGGGTTGGTGCTTATCGATACAGTCGACGCGCAAACCGTGAAATTCGTAAAGTGGCCCCATCCATTCGGCATCGCGCTTGGCGAGGTAGTCGTTGACTGTCACGACGTGCACACCTTTACCGGCTAGTGCATTGAGATATACAGGTAGGGTTGCTACGAGTGTTTTTCCTTCTCCGGTTTGCATTTCGGCAATATTACCGCGATGCAGAACGGCACCACCCATGAGCTGTACATCATAATGAACCATTGACCAATTGATGCGGTTGCCAGCGGCTGTCCATTCGTTGTGCCAGACGGCGGTGTCGCCTTCGATGCTGATGCCATCGCGTTTAGCAGCCAATTCTTTGTCAAAATTAGTTGCAGTTACTTTGAGTTGGCTATTTTCAGACCATCTGCGTGCCGTTTCTTTAACTACAGAAAAGGCCTCGGGCAAAATAACAAGCAATTCTTCTTCAATGCGTTCGTCAATGCGCTTGACGAGTTGATCAACTTGTTCGTATAGCGCCTCTTTTTCTTCGAAGGGTGTTTGGAGGTCAGCTGCTTTGAGTTCGAGCGCTGCAAGTTCTGATTCTAGTGCTGCAATTGCTTGCTTGATTTGGGCTTGAAAACTTTGTGTTTTACCACGAAGTTGGTCATCTGAGAGTTGTTTGATGTGCTCCCAGGCTGCGTTTGCTTTTTCTACGAAAGGCCAGTATTCCTTGCGGTCTTTGGCGTTCTTGTCTCCGAATATCGATTTGAGTAAATCCCCGATCATGTGTGTGTTCAATTTAGCGAACTTCAAAATTAATGATTTCTATGGATTTTCGCCTCAAAATAAGCGCTATTTCAGCTATCTTTGTGGCATGCATGAATTAATAGTTATCCTCGATTTTGGTTCTCAATATACCCAACTGATAGCCAGAAGAATCCGCGAACTCAATGTTTATTGTGAAATCCATCCTTGGAACAAGGTTCCTGAACTAGGTCCTCACGTCAAAGGAGTCATCTTATCGGGCAGTCCGTTTTCTGTCCGTGACCCCAAAGCCCCTATGCCAGACCTTAGTTCAATCAAAGGAAAATTGCCACTTTTAGGCGTTTGTTTTGGCGCACAATATTTGGCACACCATTTTGGAGGCGAAGTATTGCCATCCAACACCAGAGAATATGGTCGGGCGCATCTGAGCTACCTCGATCAACAACACGTCCTCACCAAAGGGATGTCTCAAGGTTCACAGGTTTGGATGTCACACGGCGACACCATCAAGCATATCCCTAGCAATTATCAAATCATTTGTTCTACTCATGATGTAGAGGTGGCCGGTTATGCGGTTGAAGGCGAAACTACTTTTGGTATCCAATTCCACCCTGAGGTTTACCATTCTACTGAGGGTAAAATATTATTGAAAAACTTCATCGTTGAAATTTGTGGCTGCAGCTGTGACTGGACTCCTGATTCCTTTATTGAAGAAACCACGAGTCGTTTGCGTGCGCAATTGGGTTCAGATAAGGTGATTTTAGGCTTATCTGGCGGCGTTGACTCCTCTGTTGCGGCCGTGCTTTTGCACAAAGCAATTGGCGCAAATCTACATTGTATTTTTGTAGACAACGGTTTGTTGCGCAAAAACGAATACGAACAAGTTTTAGCTTCCTACCAAGGAATGGGCTTGAATGTGAAGGGTGTAGATGCCTCTGAAAGATTTTACGCAGCATTAAAGGGCCTCACAGATCCTGAGCTCAAGCGCAAAGCGATAGGTAAAATATTCGTTGATGTTTTTGATGAAGAATCCAAATTAGTTGAAAACGCGAAGTGGTTGGGTCAAGGCACCATTTATCCGGACGTCATCGAATCTGTTTCGGCTACTGGTGGGCCTTCACAAACGATTAAATCACACCACAATGTGGGCGGTTTACCTGACTACATGAAGTTACAGGTTGTTGAGCCTTTGCGTTTGTTATTCAAAGACGAAGTACGCCGCATTGGCCGTTCGCTTGATATCGACGCGCGTATTTTAGGCCGCCATCCGTTCCCGGGTCCGGGTCTCGGTATTCGTATTTTAGGCGAGGTAACTGCTGATAAAGTGCGCATTTTGCAAGAAGTCGATGCAATTTTCATCAATAGCCTCAAAGAAGATGGACTCTATGACGACGTCTGGCAAGCAGGAGCCATTTTCTTGCCGATTCAGTCTGTTGGTGTCATGGGCGACGAGCGCACCTATGAAAATGCAGTAGCGCTAAGGGCCGTAACTTCTACTGACGGCATGACAGCCGACTGGTGTCATTTGCCTTATGAATTTTTAGCAAAGGTTTCAAACCGCATCATCAATCAGGTGCGCGGCATCAATCGCGTTACCTATGACATCAGTTCCAAGCCGCCAGCCACCATTGAATGGGAATAACATGCGTTGGATCCAATTGATATCATTATTTTTTGTTTGCCTAACACAGATTACGGCACAAAACTTACCGGTTGTCATACATAACAATCAGAAATGTTATCAATACACCATTCAAGAGGGGCAAGGTCTTAAAGATCTCGAAATCATCTTCGGAACAACCATCGAAGAATTACTTGATCTCAATGTAGGTCTTGAGCGTGGCCCTGAGCCCGGTCAAATCATTCATGTTGGCGTAAAACGCGGCAACAAATATCATGTCGTCCAATCCAAAGAAACGCTCTATGCCTTGTCCAGAATCTATGAAGTTTCTGTGGATAGCCTCATGAGTTGGAATCCAGTTGCTCAGAACGGAATCATTGTCGGGCAAAATATTTTTATTAAAAATGCAGTGCTTCCTTTTGATCCTAGCGGGCCTCCTGCACCTGCACCTGCTGCTGTTCAGCGCTTTGCGCACCAACTTACCGATACCATCATCAAGCACACCGTTTTGGACAACGAAACCTTGTACTCCATTTCTAAGCGTTTCATGATTTCTACAGATTCATTGATGAAAATCAATGCTTTGGCTTCATCAAAGGTGCGCCCAGGTCAACAGTTACTGATCCCAATCAAGCAAGAACGCACAGCGCCCGTTCAAGTGCAAGTGGTGCCAAGCCCTTTACCCAAAACTACCAGTAACTTTCAATTTCCAGTGGCCAAACAAGCAAGTTACCGCATCGCTGTTTTCTTGCCTTTTCAACTCGATTCAACGGCGGGTCAAAATAGATTTGTGGCTGCTGCCGCTCTTGATTATTACATGGGTATGAAACTCGCTTTAGACAGCCTGAGGTTGCAAGGGCTTCAAGCTGAAGTTTTCGTCTACGACGAGCAAATGAAACCTGCGGCTTTCACTGCGCTACTTCAAGGATCTGAGTTGAAGGACATGGACCTCATATATTCTCCGTTGCAAGAAAAACCCGCTGCTTTGGTTGCAGCCTTTGCCAAAGAACAGCAAATACCAATGGTTTTTTCGGTACAACTACCAAAAGAAATTACAAGTCAAAGTGCCAAATTTATAAGCTATACACCTCAAGATGTCGTTCTGATTGAACAACTCGCAGCAAGTTTGCATGCGAATTATCAAGGCGCTAGTATTGTCTTAATCAATAGCCCCTTGGCCTCAGATCAAACAAAAGAGCAACAATTCATTGAGGCTTTTAGGGCACCGTCAACCGCCCAATCAAAGCTTAAGTTACAACATGCAACGTGGGCCAATTATAAAAAGTATAAAGCTATCGGTGGCCCAATAATTTTTGTGAGCTTTAGTTCAGACCGCCTCAAAGTACAAGAATTATTGCAGTATGCAAGCACAGACTCTTTAGTCATGGTGGCTGGTACGAAAGATTGGCTTGAATGGAAAGAATTGACGAAAACCCAATCCAATAACGAACTAGAATTTATCGTGGCTGTACCTAGTTATTTTTCGTACCAAGCAAAAGCCATGATCCCCTTACACAAGTTGTATCGCCGTAAATATAGCGCTGATCTCACTAAAATGGCATGTTTGGGCTACGATGTCACCTACCTGATTGGTATGCAACTTCTTGGTAAATCTTCCATTACACAAGGTTACATCAGTAAAATGCGCCTTAAAAACAGAGCCGATGGTTTAGGCATAGAAAATATACTCGGGCCAATTGTGCGCTATCAAAACGGTGAATTAATTGAATTAAATGCTCAGTAAAGAACAAATTTCAGAACGATTCAGAGCCCTCCAATTGCATATTTGTCTGGAGCTCGAACGATTAGATACACAATCCAAATTCTCTGAGGATACTTGGCAACGCGAAGAGGGTGGCGGTGGCCATACCCGAACTTTGGCAGCAGGTAAAATTCTAGAAAAAGCTGGGGTTGCATTTAGTGCGGTGCATGGACCAGTGACCGACGCTATGAAAAAACAATTGGGACACGAAGGCGAGCGCTTCTTTGCTACTGGTGTTTCCATCGTTTTACACCCGGTACATCCGTTCCATCCAATCATGCACATGAATGTGCGTTACTTTGAGCTAGAGGATCATTCCTATTGGTTTGGTGGTGGTATAGACCTTACTCCACACTATGTAGATCTTGCAAAGGCAAAATTGTTTCACAACTCTTTGAAAGCAGTATCTGACAAGTATAACGCTGATTTCTATCCAAAATTTAAAGAATGGGCAGATCGTTATTTCTTTTTACCGCATCGCGGAGAATCCAGAGGGGTCGGTGGGATCTTTTTTGACCAACTCGATGAAAAATCTGGCCTAAGTAAAGAGCAACTCTTCAATTATTGTAACGATTTAGGTGAATTATTTCCGGTGGTTTATTCCCAGCAAATTGAAAATGTGGCAATAACCGTACCTACTCAAGCAGCACTGGATTGGCAAGCGCTCAGACGCGGCCGCTATGTAGAATTTAATCTATTGCATGACCGAGGTACCAAATTTGGCATCTATTCAGGTGGGCGAACAGAGAGCATTCTAATGAGTATGCCCCCGCGTGCCAATTGGGTTTACAACCAAGAACCGGTTGAAGGTTCTGAAGAACAAAAAACCCTGAGTTTCCTCAGGG
>JBIPMW010000016.1:0-16313 GCA_044376455.1 Crocinitomicaceae bacterium
AGGAAAGATCCAATCACTACTTCTTGTTGTGTCGATGAATAGCCATCATAAAAACCGTTTGGCAAAGAACTCGCATTGGAATTTGTCGCCCCAATGAGTTGCGAAACTTGTTGCCCGTTGGCGATCATTTGCTGGAAGATAGGTGAACGGAAAGAACTGTCCATTTTAGCAAAAGCGGTTCCCCACGAAATAGTTGTGTAGGTAAGCGTACTGCTTTCAAACCTACTTTGGCTTTCAAAAAGTGTACTACCTGGGTTCCATCGGAAAAACTCACCCGCTTGTGTACTGTAATTTCTCGATGCATTGAGGTTAATGTTGAGGTCCTTGAGCGGCTCCAGTGTAGCCTTCAATTGCAGGTTTGCAGTATGGTTGGTCATGAACTGCTTGTTGAGGTTTTCGTTCTGAACCAACCAATTGTTGTCACGGGCAAACTCACCAACATGGTAACCTGTTTCTCGGCCGAAAATATCGTAAGCTTGTTGTCCAAATACAAACGGAGACAAACCAAGAGTTTGGGCATTCATGCCAAGTACACTCGATTCTTGATTGAAACCTGGAAGCATTGTTCCGTCTGAAAGGTTATAAGTACCAGAAATATTTCGGACGGTCAGCAGCATACGTACAAGCGTACCAACTATTGGATTAACAGGCTCTTTTTCCTTCAGTTTGAGCTCTTCAATTCGCGCTTGTTTACGTTCGAAGCGTGCCAACTGACGGTCATATTCTTTGCGCTCTTTTTCAGTCATTTCCTCAAGCGGCTTTTTAGGCTTGAATTCGGTTTTCTTTGGTGGAGCACCCTTGCCACCTTGAGCGCCTTCAGGGCCTTGCTTGGCATTGACGTTGGTTTTTGGCCCTTTTCCGTCGGCTAAAACGCGTTTGAAATACGGAACTTTATTGTAGAGTGTCACTAAGTTACCCTGAGCAGTCATGTTAATAGACCTCGTGTTTTGGATCACATTTCCGAATTCTGCTTGACCAAGCGGCGCACGTTGCCAATTGTAGGTTCCTGCGTATTTGATGTTGGATGAAAGCCAAGAAGTAACTGGGAATTTATCGAACGGAAGGGTATAGCTAATAGAGTAATTGTGGGTGTAATCCATTGTACGGCCAAATGTGCTCATTTGAGAACGAATGGTATCCATGAACTCGCGGTAGCCTTCAGGATTGGTTTGGCGGTCTACACCATTATTTCCTTCTTCAAAAATAGAGCGATTTGTTGCGGTAAAAGTAGTTTTGAGGGCCTTTGTAACATCATAGCCCACCTGATAATTTCTGTTCCAGTCAAAGCGCTTGAGGTAAATTGGGTCAAAGTTGTATTCTGGGAAATTGATATTTCGGATCTGTCTTTCATTGTAGATACGAGAGTAGTCGTTGGTGAAAGTAACGTTTTTCGGTAGGTAATAAAGATTGAAATCTTTGAGTGCTTTGAGCCAAGGATTTTTTTGTGCAGGCTCCCATTTTTTGAATGGTTCCCAAGGTTTGCCGGCGAAGGTATAATTATAGTTGAGTGCACCTGTCCAGGTACGGGTCATGTCAGACTTGATATTGAAGTCACGCTTGATGTTTTCTGCAAAGGCATAGGTAGCCGACCAATTGGATAAACTCCAGAATTGTGGTTTAGTGCCCGCTTTTGCTTCTTTGCGCACGTTGGTAAAATTGTAGCTGCGACGCTCCGTAAAATCTTGGCCTAAGCGCATGCGTTCTCTGCGTGTTGCTAAGTCGTAATTAGCTAATTTGATGTCCGGATTGAACGGATCATATTCCGGGTTGATGACACCAATTGAGTAGCCATAATAGAAAGGTAAAGAGACGCGTGCTTGTTTTCCAAAGAATTGGCCCAATTGCATCGTTGTGCTTACATCGGCCCCCATTTTTTGGTTTCGTTGACGGTCTTGAACGCGGCTATCTACAGCTCCCCAGTTGATACCAGAATAATTACCAGCTGCCTGGACCGTAGCGAAATCTGCCAACTGCAACTGCATTTGGCCAACGGCAGCAGAGCCGCCGTCACTTACGAAATCGGTGAGTCGCATTTCATTGATCCAGATGTTTGCACATTCGGCATCGCCGTTATCAGGACCCCAAGTGTTATCAGGATCCGATTTCGAAGGATTTCGCACCCCGATCATGATGGTTTTGATGCCTTGTAGGTTCGGGCTTCCTTTCACCTTGATGCGGTTGCTGGCATTGTTTGGATCTACCTTCTCGTATTCTACAATCCTGGAAACACCTGGAACACCTTGCTCAAGCTTCGTATTGCGTTCCATTTTCAAGTCGAGTAGCCGATCAAAAACGATTTCAATGTTATTGCCTTCTGGCCAAATTAAGTCCGGATTCGTGGTATTCCAATCCGTGACTTTCATTGGCATTTCGTATTCGTAATAGTTGTCGACGAAATCAGTACCTAAACGCACAAATACAGTAAGTTCGTTGTCTTTGAGTTGGTTTTCTACCACAGACTCCGCATGGACAAACATCTTGAGTTTTTTGTAGGTACGCACGTCAAATTGAACGTTGCGATAGGCAGCCCGTGCATCTCCGTCTTGAAGGTTACAAACTTCCAGCACCAATGATTGTTCGTTCATTTGTCGCTGATAAACCTGAGAAGGGTCAATTTCTCGAACTATACCCGGAGGCACGACATAGTTAATAGGTGAGCGTTGTGCATTTTCTTCAATATTCAATGCGGCGATGTTGAAACTTGTAAGGTTCGGGTCGGTTTGGACACTCAGACCAGGTTGTGTGAGGTCTTGGAAATAACGGCGCCATTCTCCTCGGACAAGCTCGAGTCTGGCAAAGCGCAAAACGACAGGTTCATCGAAGCCTTTCATGAAAATACGCATGAAGCGGATTGATCGGAAATCTTGGATGCCATTGACGCGCTTTTCGAATTCGCGGATTGGCACTTTGAATTGGTACCAAGTTTCAGTTTTGTTGCCGTTTTGATAGACTTGTTTGTTCGTGATATAATTTGAACCTACATTTTGAAGATCATTAGGTCTTAAACTCACGCGGTATTGAAAATAGGCCTCAGATTCAGACAAGTTGTTGTCTTGGTTGATATCTTCTATATCCGGGAAGTTAGACGCAATAGTGGGGTAACCAATCGCATTAGCGGTATCTGACATCTCAGTAGTTGGGGAATTACCCTGCATGCCGTTATAGCGCTTGTAGCGTTCTAAGATATTGAGTGCTTGCGTGTCGTAGACGTCGTCGAGGTAGTAATTGTAATCGTCGGTAGATGGGTCGGCCATCATTTTTGCCTTAGCAGCTGGGCTAAGCGTAGTATTGTTTTGTACCCAATTGATATATCCAGTATAGGATAGTTTTTCCGCAAGGTTGTCCCAGCCGTCGAGGCCGACATCTTGCTTGATGCGCGCAGCAGGTTCATTTGCAAAGGCATTGACCACAACTTGTTGTGTGGAAACGCGGCTCCATAGAGTCGTGTCGATGTTGTCGAGTAAAACTGGGTCGTCATTGGCAGGCAAACCATGTTCAAAGCTCTTTCTGGAATCGGGCAAGATGTCTTCAGAAATATTTCCGAGATTAAAATAGAGGTCACCTCCAGACATCAAAGTACTTGGATCTTCAAGTTCGGCATCCTCATTGAAAGGGTCGAGCAACCAGAACTGGATAAATTCAATGTTTGCTAATTCGAAGTCGTTGGTAGAAAGGCCGCGCATCACACCACCCCAACGATCTTCGGGATTATCAAAGCGCCCCAAAGAATCGACAACCGCTGTTGTATCAAAATTGTACATCCCACGCTCAGCTGGGTAGTAGGCGAGGTCAAAAACATTGATATTGGTAATGGAGCCGTACTGCAACTGCAAATTCGGGAAGATGTCCGTCATTTGAATGAGGCGCATGCGGCTATCATAAAGCATATTTGGGTTTTGCTTGATGTGAGCCGGCGTGAGTTGGTTACTCTGATAGAAGACAGGGTCAATGGTGTACCAAGCAATTTTTGAACTTTTGTAACGGGCACTGAGGTCTTTTTTAGAACCCTCGGGGAAAAGGTCGGGCTGTCCTTGTGGAACCGAAGCCAAACGCCAGGCCGACATTCCTTTGAGGTCGATGGCACTTTGTGACGCTTCGAAGTCGTCGATGTAAGAAGTTCCTTCTTTGTTGATGGCGCGCGGTTGGCCTGGTCTAAGGGTAGCTACTTCACCAGACATGGATAGGGTAGACATCGTGTTGGTCGAGATGACTGGCAGGAGGTCAACGAGTTTTGTTAAAGCAGGTACGTTAGTACGGAATGCGAAATCTGCCCCAAGTACATTATTTTTGAAAGGCTCTGAACCGAAATCAACTTTTTGAGTAACGGGGCGCTCCATCATGCGCAACCAAGTAGCGCCAACTTTAAAATTTTCGTTGAGTCGATACTGGTAACGACCACCCATCATGGAGCGGGCTTGGAAACCAAATACCGAATTTGATTCGATGGAAATTTTTATCGGTGTGTTAGATTCGAGTACGCCCGTGTTCAGGATTTTAACGCGGCTAAAAGCGTAATCTACGGTATAATCGACGCCTTCTACCAAACGCATTCCGCCTGCTGTGACAACCACAGCTCCTTGCGGGATGTTCATGACGTTTAGTGGAATTTCGGATGAGATGGAAGACTGGAACTCACCTTTAAAAACAAAACGATTCTTGCTAGGGATTTGCTGCGCTGCTGTTTTGGTAGAGTCGTAGAGTTCTGTATAAGAGAGTTGATTCACATAAAGGGCAGGCACACCGGCTTCGGTAAGCTTTTCTGCAAGTGTTTTACCAAAAGGTTCAACGGTTGTAAAGAAAATCCGGCCATTTTTACGATTGATGGTTCCGCCGTTGTCAATCTTGCTACCCACAACGTTAAATGGTGCAAAATCGAAAACACCATCCGAAAAAGGCTGATTGTTTTGGTTGATTTTGTCCATATCCAACAAGGTGACAATTTGTTTTTTGTCGACACCCCCTTGCTCGAAAGGTAAGAATGGTTGCAAAACAGAAGTTTCGCGGTTGTTGTAATAAATGTCAATTTTAAAACCGAGTTGATCAACTTGATAGGCACCGATCGAGTAGACGTTTTTCATCATGAGGTCCCAAATTTTGTTTTTGGGGTTGGTGATGGTCGGCTTGATGAGTTTCAAAACAAGGGCTTCTTGTCCGTTGGTTCCGTCAGTTGAGAATTCGCCAACTTGGTAAGTTTGACCGCGGTAAGTGTATTCGTAGGCCACAGCCAAAACTTCGTCATTATTTAATGCTGTGTTCAAAGAGATGTAGCCCAAAAGAGCATTGTAGGTAAACTCGTTTTCGTTGAGCTTACGGGCGTTTTCTACTTTTTCGTAGTCGACAGCCTGATTAAAAGGCCCAGGCGCATTGATTTGTGAGGTAAGTGCAATGACGGCATTCGAGAAGCCTCTGATGAGTGGCTGATTTGCGGCCCAATTGTAAAGTCCGTTGGCTTCGTTGTCTGGCAATTCTTGCGTGGCATACGATCCCGGATTACCTTGACAGTTTTCTGGTTTGGCCTCTCCTAAATCCGAGAAAGCAACAATATTTCTGGTGTTTTCAGTGATGCTGCTGCGGTTAGTAACCCAAACTTCGATACGGGTAATGTAGGTCGTAGAATTGACAACAGGCAAGGTCGACATTGCGGTATCGTAGTGCTGCTGGTGATATAAATTTAAGAAGTAATGGCGATTTGCCTCGTAGTTGTCTGCGGTAATTTCAAATTTTTGTACCTGGGCTTTGCCTGTGACATTAATTTCTGTGCGCTTGCCTTTGGATTGTGCTAAAATGAAATCGACAGTGGAGCGACCAAATTTGAGTTGGGTTTTGAAACCGAATAAGGTCTGCGAACTTGGGATAAGTGTAGTTGGTAATTCAAGACTTACCTGACCCAAAGCAATTTTTTGTAAGATGTCGTCTTCTTTTCCAGTACGCTCTAGTTTGGAGATGTTTTCGAAGTCAAAATTTGCTCGGGTATTGTATTTCATATTCACCTTCATGTTCGTCCCGATCTGACCGGTGATGTCCATGTTGATGTTTTGGTTAAAATCAAAGCGCGTGATATTTCTTTGACGCATTGGTAAGATAGGGTTGTCTACTCTGGAGTGGTTGGCACCGAGCGACAATTCTAAGTTACCACCAGGCGTAATGGTGATCTGGTCAGAACCAAAGAAGCTTTCAAATGCTTTGGATCCGATTTTAATTGGTAGTTCAAAGGTTCTGTTTTCAGCGGTTTCTTCAGCAACAATTTCTTTCCAGTCGAGCGAGAAACTCTTTTTTTCTTCATAAGCCAAGTATTCTTCGAGCGTCATGGCCTGAGGAGCTCTGAAATAGGTGTCTTTACCCATGATATCGCGGAAAACAAAGGTTCCGGTTTCGGGATCATAGACAATTGTTTGGTTGAGTTTGGTTGGATCACCGAGATCAAAACTTTGGGGTAAATTTTGAAATGGATTTAAAGGGTTGGTGATTGGAAAAGGCAGCGTAGGCGTTTGCGCGTAAAATTGAGTTTGCCCTAATATTAGGACGATACACAATAAAAGTGTTTTATACCAATTCTGTTGTTGCACGTTTATAGTTGTCTTAGCGCTTCTTTGATCAATTCTTCTACTGTTTGAGTTCCGGTATCGGTTTTGTCCAATACTTTTTCGGCTGATTTTTTATCAAAACCGAGCGAAACCAGAGCATTTAACGCATCAAATCGATTTCTATTGTTTGAACTGAAAATATTCTCGGTACCGAGTTCCATTTTAGCAACCTTGCCTTTGAGGTCGATAATGACGCGTTGGGCTGTTTTGGTACCAATACCTTTAACTTTTTGGATACGGGCAACATCTTCTGAGATAATGGCTTGTGCAATTTCATCGGGGGTCATGGAAGACAACATGATGATGGCCGTGTTGGGCCCAATACCCGACACACTAATGAGGTGTGTAAACATTTCGCGCTCATCTTTGCTTGCAAAGCCATAAAGCATATGCGCGTCCTCACGGATGATTTGCTTGGTATAGAGAATAATGGCTTCTTGATCAGGCAAAACTGAAAAGGTATTGAGTGAAATTTTCACTTCATACCCAACTCCAGCACACTCGATGAGGAGGTCCGTTGGGTTCTTTTCGATGAGTCTACCGTTGAGTCTTGAAATCATTTTTCTTGTCCTTGAGCGTCGATGACTGCAATTTTAATCATACTGAGAATTTCTCTGACACTTGCTCCGAGTTGCAATACGTGTAACGATTTGCGCAAACCTAATAAAATTGGACCAATTGGCTCTAGTTCATTGGTCTGTTGGAGCAATTTATAGGCGATATTACCTGCCGATAAATTCGGGAAAATCAGGGTGTTTACTTCTTTGTTAGCCAAAGTAGAGAACGGGAATTTTTCGTTCATGAGCTCAGGGCTGAGTGCAAAGTTTGCCTGCATTTCGCCATCCACAATGAGGTTTGGTTGTGTTTCGTGCAAGATTTTCACGGCCTTCGACATTTTTTCAGGATCTTGGCCAGGTGAGGAACCGAAGTTAGAGTAGCTCAATAAGGCAATACGCGGTGTTACTTTCAAGCGGCGAATAAATTTGGCAACATTGACAGTTATTTCGGCAATTTGCTCTGCACTTGGATTGAGATTCACGGTTGTATCGGCCAAGAAAAGTGGCCCTTTCTTCGTGTTGAGAATATACATCCCAGCAATGGTATTGATGTCTTTTTGCAAACCAATGGTGCTGATAGCTGGGCGCAATACAGAACGATAGCTGCGGGTGAGCCCCGTTACCATGGCATCGGCCTCTCCTAAATTGAGCATCATAGCGCCAAAGTAATTGCGCTCGCGCATCAACGAGATCGCTTCATACTCAGTGATACCTTTACGTTTGCGTTTGTCAAAAAATTCAGTGCCATATTGGATGCGGCGCGCTTCTTCTTCATCTGATTTACAGTCGATGATCTGAACATCAGGAATCTCGATGCTGTACTCGTTCATGAGGTCGATGATCTTTTGTTTGCGTCCTAAAAGAATTGGGAACGCGACGCCTTCCTCGTAGGCTTGTTGTGCAGCCTTTAGAATTTTAATGTTGTCACCTTCAGGGAAAACAACCGTTTTTGGATTGCCTTGTGCCTTAGTAGTGATATTGCGATGTAGTTTGTTGTCAAGCCCTAAGCGGCTTTTGAGTTGATTTTCGTATTCTTCCCAGTCCGTGATTGGTTCTTGTGCAACACCAGATTCCATGGCAGCACGTGCAACCGCAGGAGCAACGTAATAAATGAGACGTGGATCAAGAGGCTTTGGAATGATTTGTTCGCGACCAAAAGAGATATTTTTACCTCCGTACGCCTCGATTACTTCTTCGGGAATGGTTTCTTTGGCAAGCGCAGCAATTGCTTTTACTGCCGCCAATTTCATTTCCTCATTGATGGCAGTTGCTCTGACATCCAAAGCTCCACGGAAGATAAATGGAAAGCCAAGTACGTTATTGACCTGATTAGGATGGTCCGAACGACCCGTTGCCATGATGATATCTTTGCGAACAGATGTAGCTTCTTTGTAGGAAATTTCTGGTTCAGGATTCGCTAAGGCAAAAACAATAGGGTCTTTGGCCATGGCAGCAATCATTTCTTTGGATACCAAACCAGCGCGCGAAAGCCCTAAGAATACGTCGGCACCTTTAAATGCAGCAGCAAATTCGATATCTTTTTTGTGTACTGCAAATAATTTCTTGGTGTCATCGAGGTCTTGACGGCCAGCATGAATCAGGCCTTTGGAATCAAACATGAAAATATTTTCAAGCTTGACACCTAGGCGATTATATAGCTTGGCGCAAGAAAGGGCAGAAGCCCCAGCACCCGAAACTACAATTTTTACTTTTTCAATTTTTTTACCTGCCAATTCAAGGGCATTGATGAGCGCAGCGGAACTAATGATAGCGGTGCCGTGTTGGTCATCGTGCATGATCGGGATGTCGAGCTCTTCTTTGAGTCTGCGCTCAATTTCAAAAGCTTCTGGCGCTTTGATATCTTCGAGGTTGATACCTCCGAAGGTCGGGGCAATGGCCTTTACAGTTTGGATAAAAAGTTCAGGGTCTTTGGCATCAACTTCGATGTCAAAAACATCGATGTCGGCAAAAATTTTGAAGAGGAGACCTTTACCTTCCATCACTGGCTTAGAGGCCTCTGGTCCGATATCGCCAAGGCCGAGCACAGCCGTTCCGTTTGAAATAACGGCTACTAGATTTTGCTTGGCTGTATATTTATAGACATCAGCTTTGTTCTCGGCGATGCGCAAACAAGGCTCTGCTACTCCTGGAGAGTAAGCCAATGAGAGGTCTCGTTGGGAAGCATAGGGTTTTGTTGGTACTACTTCGATTTTTCCGGGTCTACCACCAGCATGGTAGTCGAGTGCATCTTGTTTCCTGATCTTAGACATATATATTATTCAGAAAGGCAAATATACGAAAAGCAAACTAATGCTCAGAACGAAAAAAGCGCCCCGAGGAGCGCTTTTCAATTTGATATTTTGAATCTTATAAACCGAGTAAGACTTCCATGGGGTCTTTGGCGCCAAAGATCATGCGCTCAGGGTTTTCGAGCATTTCTTTGACTTTCACCAAGAAGCCCACTGACTCTTTACCATCGATGATGCGGTGGTCGTAAGATAAGGCCACATACATGATTGGGCGAATCTCGACTTTTCCGTTGATCGCAACAGGTCTTTCCACTACGTTGTGCATACCGAGAATGGCAGACTGCGGCGGATTGATAATTGGTGTTGAAAGCATGGAGCCAAATACGCCACCATTGGTGATGGTGAAAGTACCACCGGTCATGTCTTCTGGCGTAATTTTTCCGTCTCGGGCTTTGATCGCCAAGCGCTTGATTTCGCGTTCGATTTCAGCTAAACTCATTTGCTCTGCGTTGCGCACCACAGGCACCATCAGGCCTTTAGGCGATGATACTGCAATTCCGATATCGGCGTAATCATGAAAAATCATTTCATTACCATCAATTTGTGCATTGACAGCCGGGAATAATTTCAAGGCTTCAGTAACCGCTTTTGTGAAAAAGGACATGAATCCGAGGTTCACTTCGTGGTGCTTGGAAAAGGCGTCTTTGTATTTGGCGCGCACATCCATAATTGGTTTCATGTCCACCTCGTTAAAGGTGGTCAGCATGGCTGTTTCGTTTTTCACAGAAACCAAACGTTCAGCAATTTTACGACGCAACATTGACATCTTTTCGCGGCTCTGCTCGCGGGTTCCGCCCCAACCTTGTGCGGCTTCCGTTGAAAAGCCAGCTGACATAGCAGCAATGACGTCTTGTTTGGTGATACGCCCGTCTTTCCCAGTTGCTTTAACAGCACTTGGATTGATGTTGTTTTCTTTGATGATTTTGGCTGCTGCTGGTGAAGCACTACCTGCGGCATAGCTTGTCGGCTTAACAGGGTCCGGATTCGGAGTGGCCGGAGCCGGAGCTGCTTGCTGAGCTGGCGCTGCCTTGACCTCTGGGGCTGGTGCAGCTACTGCTTCAGCGGCAGGCGCGCCCGCAGGGCGCGCTGCACTGGTGTCAATGAGGCAAACCACTTGGCCTACTTTCACGACATCACCTTCTGCAGCTTTTAATGTAATAATTCCGCTTTCCTCGGCTGGCAACTCAAGGGTTGCTTTGTCTGAATCGACTTCAGCAATGGCTTGGTCTTTTTCAACGTAATCGCCATCGGCAACCAACCATGTTGCGATTTCAACTTCCGAGATGGATTCTCCCGGACTTGGGACTTTCATTTCTAATAGTGACATAAGCTTACTTTTTTAGCCTTACTTCGCGTAGGCAAAGAGGTCGTTAAACAATTTTTTTAGACGGATTTCATGTAGTTTTTTAGATCCTTCCGCGGATGCAGCACTTGCGGGTCTGCAAATTCCAATGAGTGGGATATGACGTAAATTCATCGCCATGTGTGTCCAGGCACCCATGTTGGCAGGTTCTTCTTGAGCCCAAATGATGTTTTTTGCCTTGTATTTGGCTAGAATTGCATCGATTTGTTCAGTTGGCAATGGATAAAGTTGTTCGATACGCACAAAAGCCATGTTTTTCACGCCGAGTTCTGCAGCTTTGACTTTCATTTCGTAGTAAAACTTGCCGCTACAAAGCACAACGGTATCAACAGATTTAGCTGTTGCGCTTGGGTCGTCGAGGACTTCCTGGAAACGTCCTTTGGCCATTTCGTCGAGGCTAGAAGTTGCGTCAGGGTAGCGCAAGAGCATTTTCGGAGAGAACACAACCAATGGCTTACGGAAATCGCGCTTGATTTGACGGCGCAATAAATGGAAATGATTGGCAGGTGTGGAGGTATTGACAATTTGCATGTTGAGGTCGGCGCACTGTTGCAAGAAGCGTTCCATCCGACCGCTTGAGTGCTCAGCTCCTTGACCTTCATAGCCGTGCGGCAACAACATCACGAGGCCGGTTTGTGTCGCCCATTTGTCTTCACCGGCAGAAATGAATTGGTCAACCATGATCTGCGCACCGTTGAAGAAGTCTCCAAATTGTGCTTCCCAAATGGTGAGGCCAGAAGGATTGGCTAAAGAATAGCCATATTCAAAGCCTAGAACACCGTATTCTGATAAAAGTGAATTGTATATGCTGAATTCGCCTTGTTTTTCTTGCAGCATGTTGAGTGTCAAAACTTCTTCTTCGGTGTCTTCGGTTTTGACCACTGCATGGCGGTGAGAGAAAGTTCCGCGCTCGACATCCTGACCTGATATGCGTACGCCGTGTCCTTCAGCAAGCAAGGTTGCGTAGGCCAACATTTCAGCGCTACCCCAGTCTAGTTTATCGCTTTCAATAGCTACTAAGCGGTCTTCGAAAATTTTGGCAATTTTTCTGAAATACTTTTTGCCTTCAGGTAGCGTTGCTAATTTTTTACCTAGTGAGCGTAATTCTTTTTTGTTGACTCCTGTTTCAGGAGAAACTTTGAAATCAGCTTCATTGCCGTGTCGGTAGTTTTCCCAAGTTAAACTCAGGAAGTCATATACTAAGGCCTTCTCGTGCTTTCTAGATTGTTCGTATTCGTCTTCCAAGAATGCTTGGTAGCGCTGTTCAAACTGCTTTGCTTCTTCTGCATTTAGGATGCCTTCTCTTTGCAGCTGCTCCAAATATATTTCTCTTGGATTAGGGTGCTTGGCAATAATGTTGTAGAGTTTTGGCTGCGTGAATTTTGGCTCGTCACCTTCGTTGTGACCATATTTACGGTAACACAAAAGATCGATAAAAATATCTCTGCTAAATGCTTGGCGATACTCCATGGCGATCTCAATGGTAGTAACAATCGCTTCGATGTCGTCGCCGTTGACATGGAAAACAGGGCAGAGTGACGTTTTGGCAACATCTGTACAATAAGTAGAAGTACGGCCATCGAGATAGTTCGTAGTAAAGCCGACTTGGTTATTCACTACAATATGAATGGTACCACCGGTGCGATAGCCATCAAGGCCTGCCATTTGGATGGTTTCATAGACAATTCCTTGTCCTGCAACAGCGGCATCTCCATGAATGAGCACGGGGCAAACTTTGTTTTCTGTTTGGTAAACGTGGTCAATTTTTGCTCTGGCAATACCTTCAACGACCGTATTTACAGCCTCGAGGTGCGACGGGTTTGGTGCAAGTGTCAGGCCAATTTTTTTACCGCCTTCTAGTTCAATGTGTGAGGTAAAACCTTGATGATACTTGACATCGCCATCAAAAGTAGTTTCAAAGTCAAACTCTTTTCCTTCAAATTCTGAGAAGATGTCGCGTGGGCGTTTTTCAAAGATGTTTGCCAATGTATTGAGGCGGCCGCGGTGGGCCATTCCCATTACAAAATACTCTACGCCAAGTGCTGCACCTTTGTTTACCAAAGTGTCAAGGGCCGGGATAAGACCTTCGCCACCTTCGATAGAAAAGCGCTTTTGACCCACAAATTTTTTACCAAGAAACCCTTCAAAACCAGTTGCCTGATTGAGTTTTTCGTAGATTTTAATTTTGCGTTTAGGATCGAAAACTGGGCGGTTGTTCAATTCTATTTTATTGCGAAACCAATCGATTCTTTCTGGGTCGCGCATGTACATATATTCGATACCAATGGATTGACAGTAGGTCAATTCGAGGTGTGCAATGATGTCAGATAATTTAGCAGCACCAATACCGATTTGCTCACCGGCCTGAAAAACTTCATTGAGGTCTTGTTCAGTAAGGCCAAAATGTTCAATGGCTAAATCAGGAGTGTGTTTGCGGCGGTCGCGTACAGGGTTTGTTTTGGTAAACAAATGCCCACGAGTTCGGTAACCATTGATCAGGTTAATAACCTTGAATTCTTTGACGAAATTTTCTGGGATTTCACCAGAAGATTCATAGTTTGTTTGAGCGAATTCGAAGCCTTCGAAAAACTTGGCCCAACCGAGGTCTACACTCGAAGGATCTTGTTTGTATTGCTTATAAAGATGGTCGATGGCTGAAATATCGGCATTTCCTACATATGAAACTTTATCCATGCTGTTTTTTGCTTTTTAACTGTACAAAATTACTGCTCAATCCGACTCATGTGAAGAAATTATGAAGTTTATCTTTACACATTTCTATTGCTTCAAACAAAGCGAAACTTAAGGTGTTAGAAGGTCATGGAGCAAGCTATTTTTTTAATATTTCCCAATCAGCTATTCGAGTTGGCACCAAGGATTCAGGAGGTCGATGAGGTGTGGTTGTTAGAAGATGAATTGTTTTTTAAACAGTACCCATTTCATCAAAAAAAATTGGCTTTCCATCGGGCATCCATGCAATACTACGCAGAAAAACTGCGGAGTGAAAACAAAATGGTCAGGTATTGGAAGCACACGGACCTCCAGCTAGCGCACCTATTCCTTGAAATAAGCCAACAAAGTGCTGCGGCCCATTGCTATGACCCCGTAGATTATCTTTTAGAAAGACGCTTGAAACGCTATGCCCAAAAATACCAAGTAGCCATTCATTTTTACGATAACCCGAGTTTTTTGAATACGAGACAAACCAACGAGCGCCTTGTCCCGCTTACCACTAAGAAGTTTTTTTTAGCTGATTTTTATAAAAAACAAAGGCTACAACTCGGTGTTCTTTTAGCACCTGATGCCTCGCCAATTGGTGGGCGTTGGAGTTTTGACACCGAAAACAGAAAGGCACTACCCAAGGGCCTTGCGTTACCAGATTTTCCAAAATATCAGAGCCAGTGGTCTGAAAAGGCAGAAAAAGAAATTACCAAGGAGTTCACTAAAAATCCAGGTAATCCAAGCTTAACAACTTATCCAGTTACCCACGCGGAGGCGAAGCAAGCCTTGGATTTTTTTATTGAGGTTTGTCTCAAAGATTTTGGCCCCTACCAGGATGCCTTTACCAACCAAACAACTTACGTCTATCATTCCAATTTATCAACGGCCATCAATGCAGGTTTGTTGAACCCGCAAGAGGTGGTGGCAAGGGTAATTGAAGCTTATCAAAACGGAAAAGTTACTATAGAAAGTGCCGAAGGGTTTATCAGACAAATTATTGGTTGGCGAGAATTTGTGCGCTTGGTTTATGAAAGAGTGGGGGTAGAACAACGCACCAAAAATTTCATGGGGCATCAGCGGTCACTACCTTGGGATCATCTCAAAAATGCGGCGCTATTTCAGGAGCTGGGTCAGAAGATAGACCGTTTTGCCTACGCGCATCATATTGAGCGGTTGATGTTATTGGGCAATTTCTTCTTTCTTTCTGAATTTCATCCAGATGCGGTGTATGAATTTTTTATGGTGCATTTCATGGATGCCTATGACTGGGTGATGGTTCCTAATGTCTACGGCATGAGCCAATTTGCCGATGGTGGCTTCATGACCACCAAACCTTATTTTTCAAGTTCCAATTACTTGAAAAAGCAAGGGCTCAAGTTTGAAAGTGAAGACGCCGTTCTTTTTGATGCATTGTTTTGGCATTTTGTCGATAAACACCAAGAATATCTGCGTAAAAACATGCGAACCTCTCAAATGGTAGCCAATTGGAACCGCATGTCACCCGAAAAAAAAGCGGCCCACTTAGAGCGGGCCGCCTTGTATTTTCAAGAACTTGATACACTTACTGCTTGATCAAGCGTTGGGTGGTTTGATAACCGTTTTGTGAAATCCTTACTTGATAAATTCCGGCTTTGAGGTTTTCAATTGAAATGGTATTGATTCCTTTCTGAATTTTTGATAATGTTTGAACCTGTTTCCCTTGTAAATCCAAAATTTCAATGTGGGATACATTTTCTAGATCTTTCAAATCGATCATTAATATATCCTGAGCAGGATTAGGGTATACATGAACAATTGCCAATGGATTTTCATCAATACCAACTCCGGATGTCAGATTCACAATATAATCCTCTGTTTCTCCATAACTTGCAGGCCCACACGGGTTGATTGCGCCATCTGGCTGATAAGAAATTCTCAAGCGCATGCGCACTTGACCAGTCACGCTATTCAATGGAATCGTCACATTGAAAGTGTTGGTCCAGCCGGTTGCTACTAGTACATAAGCAACTTGCTCACCAGCGTCGTTGAAGTCGAAGTCGTTGTTGAAGTCTATCCAAGCAGCAATTTCATCATTGGTATAGGCATTAGCCGTTGTGTTATCGAGGATTGCTGGTGTGATCGTCAAGGTGTAGGTATTGCCTTGTGCCAATGAAGTACTTATATTTGTAAAGTCTGAATAGCCATTAGTTCCACAAGTAGAGGTATTATTAATAGTGTTGAAATTCACATTATTGATGTATTCATCACACAACCCGCTTGCCGTACAAGGACCTGTTAATGCTGACACAACAATGTAGTTGTTCTTGGTTTCGATATCACTACCTTGTGCATTGGTTGCAGTCAAACTAATGGTATATTGCCCAACGTTGTTGAAGGTGATTTGCGGGTTTTGGGTTGTAGCTGAGCTGCCTCCAGCGTAGCTCCAACCGGTAGCCGGGCTCACTGCCCAAGACCAACCTGTAGGGATTCCTGTAGAAAGATCTGTAAAGCTAATACTTGTGCCAGGTGTTATGTTGGTTGCAGAAGCAGAGAAATTGGCTACTGGTGCTACTGGTGTGCTTGGCGTACATGGGTCATTAGAACCAGCAAAAACAAGTAGGTTGGTATTCGCTGGGTCTAGCCAAGGCTTTAATTGTTCGGCAGCAGTTGTACCGTTGTTGGTCCAGTGGAAGGCCATTTTACCATACTGATCCGGGGCAGAAGGTGAAGTGCAATAGGAAGCACCACCGGTAAGTGTACCAATGATATTTCCACTTGCGTTGTCAAAAAGTGGTGAACC
>JBIPMW010000130.1:0-5581 GCA_044376455.1 Crocinitomicaceae bacterium
TGCCAAAGGAGAAAAAATCGGCGCTTTCTGTTTATCAGAGCCTGAAGCAGGATCAGATGCTACTTCACAACGCACCACAGCAGTTGATATGGGAGATCATTACTTGCTCAATGGTACTAAAAACTGGATTACCAATGGTTCTTCGGCTTCGATATACCTCGTCATTGCACAAACAAATCCAGAGTTAGGACACAAAGGCATTAATGCCCTTATCGTAGAACGCGGCATGGATGGTTTTGTAGTGGGCGCTAAAGAAGATAAAATGGGTATTCGCGGTAGTGATACCCACACCTTGTTATTCAATGATGTCAAAGTTCCAAAAGAAAACCGCATTGGTGAAGATGGTTTCGGCTTCAAATTTGCCATGAAAACCCTTTCAGGTGGGCGCATAGGAATTGCGTCTCAAGCTTTAGGAATTGCAGCAGGAGCTTTTGAATTGGCTACGGCTTATTCCAAAGAGCGCCAGGCATTTGGTAAAGAAATTTACAAGCATCAGGCAATTTCATTTAAACTAGCCGACATGGCTACTGAAATTGAAGCTGCACGATTGTTGGTTTACAAAGCTGCTCAAGACAAAGATGCAGGCCGCAATTATGATCAATCTGGCGCAATGGCGAAGCTTTATGCTTCTAAAGTCGCTATGGAACAAACGGTTGAAGCGGTACAAATTCACGGTGGCTACGGTTTTGTGAAAGAATATCATGTTGAACGCATGATGCGCGATGCAAAAATCACCCAGATTTACGAAGGAACTTCTGAAGTACAAAAAATCGTCATTTCAAGAGGAATACTTAACGCCTAAACTAACGCTTATGTTGGCACCTTTCAATCTTCAAAAATGGATCGATAACAATCGAGATCTCCTCAAGCCACCAGTTTCTAATAAAAACTTGTACAAAGAGGCCGGAGATTTCATTGTAATGGTGGTAGCTGGCCCAAATGCCCGTAAAGATTACCACTATAACGAGAGCGAAGAACTCTTTTATCAGCTAGAGGGAGATGTGACGGTGCGCATACAGCACGAAGGAAAGGCCAAAGACATCATCGTCAAAGAAGGAGAGATGTTTTTATTGCCTGCCAATACACCGCATTCACCTGCCAGAGGAGAAAATACCATCGGTTTGGTAATTGAGCGTGTCCGAACTGGCACCAATCTTCAAGATGGCCTGATGTGGTTCTGTGAAAAGTGCAATCATCATTTACACACCTATCGCTTTCCCTTAGAGAATATCGAAAAAGATTTTCTGCCGCGCTTCAAAGAGTTCTACGGTTCTGAAGACCTAAGAACTTGTAACGCATGCGGCCATATCATGGAAACCGATCCTAAATTTGTCTAAACTTTCAAAAAGATAAAACAAAAAAAATGCCTTTCATTGAAAGGCATTTTTTTATTGGTTAAAGTGTGTTTATTGCTGGATGAAAGTCACGCGATGAACGTCTCCAGTTTGAAATACCTCTTCTTCGAGAACCATGCGTTTGCTGCGCAATTCTTTGACAGTATATTCGTGTACAGGATTGATGGTTGTGGTATCCTTGTACATATATAGAATCGTAGAATCCCCTCCAAATTTCCAGGTACCATGGCTATAAGTGCCTTGGATTTGCCCAAGCTCATTGCTGAAGTTCGACGTAGAATAGGTACCATCTTTGTCGATGCTCATTTTTGAAGTTACAGCTGCATCAAAGATGTTATTGCCATTGAGCACGTAATCTGCGAGTTTCCAGTCATTGCACAACCTTGCTTTTTTAGTTTGCAATGAAAAATTGGGCCCTTCTGAGAATTTCGAACAGGCACTCAGTCCAAGAGTTACCAATGAAAATGTGAAAAGTAAACGCTTCATTTGCTTTTAGTTTTTAGGAACGTAAGTCATGGCAGTAACGCTGTTGTTGCTACCAATCCTTTCAAATTTAATTTCGTCTTTAGCTAATTTGATGATGTTCCAAGTGTTGTTACCATTGATTGTGAAAGTTGTATTGGTTCCTTGAGAATTGAAAACAACTTGCATTTTGTCGTCTGAAAAACTCCATGTACCTGAAACAGGGCCAGTATAATTGAAGCCCATATAACTGATTTTTGCTGTATCTTGAAAGCTTCCGTCTTTTCCGATAACTAATGTTTCTGTGTAACCATTGTCAACTGCATTCACACCGTTAAGTGTTTTTGCAGAAAGTTTCCAAGTACCAGCTAGACGTGAAGTTTTTGAGGACAAAGCAAAGCCAGGGCCTTCTGTATATTTGCTACAAGAGCTAAGTGTACCAGCTCCGATGAAAAGCGCCCCCAATGCGATAAAAAATAGTTTTTTCATGATTTCAAGTTTGAACAAATCTACACATTCACTTGAACTTATTCAAGAACTAGTTTAATTTTGTAGCATGAAATATGTCATTCCTTTCTTTTTAGCATTGACCTTGTGGTCTTGTGAAGCCAAAAAAACGGTTATCAAAGATAAAATAGAAGCGAAAGTGTGCCAGCCAGCAAAGGCGAATACCACCGTTGAACTTGGGGTGAAAGGAATGGTTTGCCAAATGGGTTGTGGCGGAAGTATTCGGAAGGCACTCAAAGAAACTTGTGCTGTGGATCGTGTTGAGGTCAACTATATTGATAGTCTTGAGGAGCAAACCATTAAAGTATACTACGACCGCCAAAAAATTGCTCCAAAACAAATGATCGGAGTACTCTCAAAAATAAATGACAATCAATTTGCAGTCCGTAGCGTTGGTATTCCACAATCCATCAAATGAAACTATCCTATAAACAATTAGGAGAGGGCAAACCCTTGGTTATTTTACATGGACTTTTTGGCTTCTCAGACAACTGGCAAACGCATGCTAAGAAGCTTGCTGAATATTTCCAAGTAACACTTGTGGACCTCCGAAATCATGGGCATTCTGATTGGTCTGATGAGTTCAGCTATGCACTGATGGTGGAAGACCTTCAAGAGTTGTTTCTCGATTTAAAAATAAATAACCCGATTCTACTCGGGCATTCAATGGGGGGTAAATTAGCCATGCATTACGACGGCACGCACCCCAATTCTCTTGAAAAGCTCATTGTTGTTGATATGGGTATCAAAGCATATGCCCCACATCACGAACATATTTTGGCAGCAATCCACGCCATAGACCTCAGCACAATGACGGCTAGAAGCCAAGCTGAAGCCATTTTGAAGTCATTCATCGATTCAGAAGGAGTCAGACAATTCCTGCTCAAAAATTTGTATTGGGAAGACAAAGGTAAATTAGCGTGGCGTGTAAATTTTCATGTGTTAGAAGCAAGTATGCCCGAGATTTTAAAAGCTTTACCAACTTTTGAATCGTTTACTCCAACTTTATTTATAAGAGGTTTGCTTTCTAATTATATTGTTGATGAGGATATCAGTTCTATTGAAGAACAATACCCGGATATGCAATTGGTGTCAATTGCCAATGCCGGACATTGGGTGCATGCCGAAGCCCCAGATGCTTTTTTAGATGCGGTGTTGGCGTTTAGTCTTCGTTAATAAATAAGTTTTCGATCATAAAAAAAGGGAGCCCGAGGGCTCCCTTTTCAATTTTGCTTCACCAATTCGCTTATTTGCGGATTGCTAGTTTTTTAGTAACGATTGTACCGTTAGCAGCAACGCTTACAGTGTACATTCCGTTGTTTAATGCGCTTGTGTTGATCGCAACGTTTTGTGTACCGTTAATACCAGCCAAAGTTTGCGTAGCAACAACTTTACCAGCCATGTCAATCACGTTGATAATAGCATCAGTTGTGTTTTTTACTGTGAAAGTTACGTTTGTTGCATCTGTAGCTGGGTTAGGAGCTACTTCAAGACCGAAGCTAGCTACTTCTTCGTTCACACCCAAAGCTGGGTCGAAGTTCATGCGAACCATTGGTTGTGAAGTTGTGTAGTACCAAGTAAGGTCAGTCATGTCGTAGTAGTAGCACGTTTGTACTGGTGCAGGACCAGCTGTACCAACTACTAAATCGTTTGTTGCACCGCCGTCACCGTTAGAACCAGCTACAAGTAAGTAAGACTCACCAGCATTCAATGGATAGCTTCCACCTAAGAAAGAAAGTGTTACTTCTGCATCTAGGTCTGAGTTTTGTAAAACGTAAGGACCTGTTTCGTCAACATAAAGGAAGTCTCCGGTTGCAGGATCGATAGAATACAATTTAAGATACATTTCAGCTCCTGGCTCAGCAGCTCCGTTGATATATACAGAACCTCCGCCGATAGAAACGTTAGAGAAGATATCAAAGATATTACCTACTTCAAAGCCCATACCACCGTTGAATGAACCGTTTGTAGCTGTACCGTTGTCACGTGCGTAAACGTAAGGATTTACAGCAATTGTTGCAAAGTTATTCAATGCGTTGTTGCTTGGGTCACCGTCAGTTACACCAAGTGCAACATTTGCAGATAAAGCGTGGTTAGCGATAGAAGAACCAGGTGTGAATGAGGTAGCACAATCAAGGGTGTCAATTTGACCAACTGCGATTGGAGTGGCTGCTGATGTACCAGTGTACGAACCAGTTGTTGCTGTAAATACAGCATCAGTTTGGTTTTGAGCACCAATGTTTTCTACTAAACCAGAGAACTCAACTTCAGTTACTTGAGATTGTGGAACTTGGTAGTAAGCCAAACGCTCAGCCCAAAAACCTGTAGAACCCCAAAGAACCCCATTCAATTTAACGTCGTTTGCTTCAGGTACATAAAGTTCTACGTCGTCAACTGCCCAGTACCATGCCCAGTAGTCGTTGTCGTTGTAGTAAAACTGAATTTTAACTTGTGACTGACCAGCAGCGATTGAAGAAATATCGATAACCGTTACTTCTGGGTTACCAGAGTTTTGGTTGGGTGTAAAGTAATCTGTTTCGTCAGAAATAAGGAATTCTGTCCACGTTGTACCGTTGTCACCGGAAACACGGATGCCACGTGTATCATGCCACCAACGGAAGTTGTGGTTGTATTTAACTTTTACTACACTGTGTGCAGAACAGTCAATTGCATTGACAGTTGTAGCTGTTGTGATAATAGGTGTTCCGTCTTGGTCACCTGTGTTGTTCGCATCAGAGTTGACAAACAAGAAACCGTTTGCAGCTGTAGGAGCAGCAAATGGGCTCAATGCACTTACCGGAATTGAGTTTGGCGTATTGATGATATGCCATTGCTCAGGGTTTGAACCTGTGCTCGCAATTGCCCAGTTAGCGGCAGTTGAGAAGTCGTCAGACCAAATTGTAGTTGCCTTCGCATCTGCAGAAGGTTTGTGAGCCACGCTAGCGCCAACTTCGAAAGAAGCTTTTTTGTCTAGACGCGGTGCGTTGATGCTTTTCACTTGCGCATGAAAAGTACCTGCTGCCGTCAAGGCAAGAAAAGAAAAGTACAGTTTTTTCATTGTTAATAATTTAGATTCCCACAAATATAACGAAAATGCTACAAAATGCTTCTTAATGCGCACGATTGAGTAAAAATTCTGCTAAGTCGTAAAAAGCCTCCTTTGAATGTTTGCTTTCAATACGGCCAAGTGCTTGAAGGGCCTCTTGATGGAAGTCATTCATTTTGGTTTCACAATATGATTTAGCACCTAACTCTTG
>JBIPMW010000360.1:0-16075 GCA_044376455.1 Crocinitomicaceae bacterium
GAGGGGAGAGACTTATATGAGGTTTGGACCCTCACCGCTCATGAAACAATCATACCAGACTTGGATTTGATTGTCAAGTGGGAAATTGAGATAATCTCCCAATAGTCTCTACGGGAATCGAACCCGTGTCTGCACCGTGAAAGGGTGATGTCCTAACCGCTAGACGAAGAGACCAAGGTGGGCAGGGAGGGATTTGAACCCCCGTAGGCAGAGCCAGTGGATTTACAGTCCACCTCCATTAACCACTCGGACACCTACCCAAGATTTTAAGTTTTCAAGTTACAAGTGATCTCTCAACCACCTTTTAATAATACACTGATTCAGAATCTTTGTCTACTTACTTAGGTCAGTTGTAGAACTGTCTAAGCATCCATCTACCCAAGGTGAACAAAGTCTCATTTCTCCTCCAAGTTTCTTACACTCTTCAGTATAACACTTAGAAGTATCTAGAGCTTTCTCGATCAACCGCGGCAAAGGTACTCTAGGTGGATTTGAGTCTCTTGTCAAGCGTTCATAATCACGAATGGATTTATCCACGTCTCTCTGAACTCTCCTATCCACCACACCAGGATCTTGGAGCAGAACCTCATTGATTATGGTACCTGGGAACAGAACCCTCTGAACCTCGTCTAGAAGGTCCTGGAGGCGCTCCTGGGGTGCTCCGGTGCATTGGGAGAGTGTTGCTACCATAACGCCCAATACGGCGCTTATAAGGATTACCTGCTTCTTATCCGGTCTCTTCTTCCCGAAGTTAAAATTGATCATAAAAAAAGAGGAGTAGCAATCGCTCTCCTCTATTTATTATTAAACTTTTAGATCATTATACTCGCGAGTAACAAATCCTAGCAACACCTTGACTAGGTGAGGCAATAGTAGAGAATGCACCATAAGACAAGTCAAGGTCTCTACCCGCGACATAAGGACCGCGATCATTAACACGCACAATTACCGTTCTTCCATTAGATTGATTAGTTACACGCAATCTAGTTCCAAAAGGAAGCCATTTATGTGCTACTGATTTACCATAAGCATTGTATCTTTCGCCATTGGCAGTTGTCTGCCCGTGATATCCATCACCAATACCATAATGCGATGCGAGGGAACATCCGCTCGCTGCCTTTGCTTGAAGGGGTGCTAATCCTGCAGCGGCAATGGCAAGAATTGAAAGTGTTTTTAAAAGCATTAAATTTAACAGAACTCTACATCCGTATAGAAAGGGGGTACACCCTTTTCTCAAAGGGCACTTTCCACGGCTCTAAATCAAAATCAAAGTCTCATAATAAAAAACCCTGCTCATAACAGGGATTTTGACATTATAAGTTTTTATTTAGAATCTGTCAACCTTCTGGTTCCAATGAAACGATTTCAAGTTCATCACTTTCTGGTTCAATCCATTCATAAAATTCAGCAAGAATGGCACGTGCATCTTCCTTATCTACACTCATATCAGCAGCACGGTCAAGAGACCACGACCTAACGTGAGCAACAATATCTTCAGTCGTTGCGTTCATAATAGTCTTTTCGGAAGCAGGTTCCTCCACTATAGGAGCACTCTTCTGTCTTGTCAAGAACCAATTGATAATTTTTAGTAATTTTAAAAACATTTTCAGTATAAATAGTTTTAATGGAAGAAAGTATTTCTATGACTTGGAAATATAATGACGAAGATTTTGTAGATGCTCCGAAAGGCATAGAGGGATTTGTGTATCTAATAACAAATTTAACAAACAATAGAAAATATATTGGCAAAAAATCTTTTTGGACAAGAAGAAAAGATAAAAAAACTGGTAGGAGAAAAACAAAAGAAAGTGATTGGAAAAATTACTTTGGTTCTTGTGATGAATTGAATGAAGATGTAAAACTTATAGGTAAAGATAAATTTGAAAGAGAAATACTTTACCTATGTCCTCATAAAAAATCTATGTCCTACTACGAAACTATGGAGCAATTCAAAAGAGATGTTCTAATGACTGATGATTATTATAACACAAATATTGAGGGAAGATTTTTTGTAAGCGAACGAGCAGGAATTTATGAGGTTGTTATGAAGAATGATAAATTTTGTGATATGAGAAGTGAAAAGATGAAAGATAAATCATACAATCCAGTTTATAGACCAGAGGTAAGACAAAAATTAAGTGATATGTACAAAGGAGAAGGAAATCCTATGTATGGAAAAAAACTTACAGATGAACATAAAAAAACACTTACAACATCAAGAAATAAAAAAGTAAGTGATGGAACTAAAACTTGGGAAAGTGTTGTATCTTATCTAAAAGAAAATAAAATAGGACATCAAAAATATAAAAAGCAATTAGAAGAAGGAATTATATTTTTCGTAAAAGACTAATATCTGTACTCATCAATAATATCAAGAACTTCGTTCAGATATTTATGAGCGAGTCCTTTCATGTCCATTTCTGGTCTAATATGATCTTTATAAAGATTATCCTTTAACTTTAAAACACGAACTTTAATTTCATCTTTAGTCAGTTGATTTTTAGACATAAAAAAAAGGAGGCATAACCTCCTCTATCTATGTGTAATTAGTTATTTGCACCTAACCATTCTTTACAATAGTCATAGTCTCCAAACATAAACTCATCACACTCTGCTGCTTCTCTATATGCGTTCAGGATTTCCTGCTCGCACCATTCATCATAATTTGAATCCTGAGAAAGTATTTTTGGTAACATCTTGTTTGATTCCTCCTACAACGTAGGATTCTACCTCCGTTTCCTGGGGAGCAACCTGGAGACCCTTAGAGGAAATCCAGTGCTGAGTCCAAGGAAGTGGATTATTGTTTGCTGAAATATCATATTGGGGTTTTAATCCAATTGCTTTAAGTCTTCTATTTGCAATCCATTCTACGTATTGTTGAAGAAGTTTATCGTTCAGTCCGATCATACTGCCATCTTTGAACAGATAATCTGCCCATTTCTTTTCTTCATTTACAGCGCGATCAAACATTTTATACGTCCACTCTTCCTCTTCTTTCATAATTTTTTGCATTTCGGAATCGTCACCTTCCCTCCACTTATTCAGAATGTTCTGAGTAAGTGCTAGATGTTGGTTTTCATCCCTTGCGATAAGAGAGATGATTTTAGCGGATCCTTCCATAAGCTTAAGTTCACCAAAGGCGAAACTACAAGCAAAACTAACGTAGAAGCGAATACCTTCAAGAATATTAACGTTTGCGACTGCTCTATAGAGTTTTCGTTTAACGTCATTGATTGTTTCCTTTGCGTATGATACTCCTTCAAGATTATGCATCCAGGTATCAGACACACCATATTGCTGTGCTGATTGAATAAAGTCATCATATGACTCTGTAACGCTCTTAGCACGTTCTAGAATACGCTCATCGCCAATGATAGTATCAAATACCTCAGAAGGGTCCGAATAAATGTTTTTGATGATATATGTGTATGAGCGACTGTGGATCATTTCCATAAATCCCCACACTTCCATACATGCCTCAAGTTCAGGCAAAGAACAATAAGGAATGAATGCCATACCAGGACCACGACCCTGAACAGAATCAAGCATAATCTGATACTTCAGATTTGAAGTATAGATGTGTTTTTGTTCTGGACGAAGTGTTTGATAATCTCCACGATCCTTCTGGAGAGACACCTCTTCGGGTCTCCAGAAGTATCCAAGTTGTTGGGTAGTCAGTTTATCGAAGATTGGATATTTGTATGAATCGTATCTTTGAACTCCAAGAGGTTTACCAAAAAACATTGGTTGCTTTTTGGTATCTACTTTTTCAGTGTTAAAAACGGTCATTCCTTTGATGTTTGTTTGAGGTTCTTCTGTTGAAGAAATTTTAAACTGCACAGGATTCACACTCTCCCTCCTCTACTGAACTTAACTCACTTAGCAAATCTTGAAGATTGGGTTTCTCTTCTACTACCTCATCAGTCTTAATATCATAAGTGTTTTGATAGTAAGAAGTTTTCCACCCGTACTTGTATGTAGTCAAAAAGTCATTTGCCATTACTGACACAGGAACTTCATTATCGGCATAATTTTCTGGATTATATGACCAGTTTCCAGAAATCGCTTGATCGAAGAATTTTTGCATAACAGCAACAATGTTAATATAACCAACGTTGCTAGGCATATCCCACAAAAGCGTATAATTGTTCTTAAGTGTTTGATACTGAGGAACGATTTGCTTAAGAGGACCTTTCTTCGACTTCTTAATGGACAAGAATCCACGAGGAGGTTCGATTCCATTTGTTGCATTTGACACAACGGAACTGCTCTCCGATGGCATTTGTGCGGACAATGTTGAGTGTCTGAGACCGTGTTCCAGGATTGATGCTCTAAGAGTTTCCCAATCATGTTGCAATTTAATAGAAGAAATTTCGTCTACATCTTTTTTATAGGTATCAATGGGAAGAATTCCATCAGCATACTTAGTACGTCCAAAATATCCACAATATCCTTTTTCTTTTGCAAGTTGGTTAGATGCTTTCAAGAGATAATATTGGAACGACTCAGAGAGTCCATGAACAGCATCCCAAGCTTCCTGAGAATCATAATTAAATCCAAGTTTTGCCAAATAATGGGCAAGACCAATAAAACCTATTCCAAGAGATCTACGTGCCTTTGTAGCAAGTTCTGCAGCGCGTACAGGATACTTCTGATAGTCGATCAATTCATCTAGACCGCGAACTGAAAGATCACACAGTTCCTCAAGTTCTTCATCAGACTTTACCTTTCCTACATTGATAGCAGAAAGAATGCAAAGTGCAATCTCCCCATTCTCATCATCAATATGTTGGATTGGATAAGTTGGAAGTGTAATCTCTTGGCAAAGATTGCTCATTTCAACCTTATCCTTAAAGGAAGAGTGTGAATTGCAGTGGTCAATATTCATAATGTAGATACGACCCGTTTCCGCACGTTCTTTAAGAAGATTAAGGATGAGTTCCTGTGCTTTAATAGTTTTTTTCTTAATGGACGTATCCTTTTCATATGCACAGTAGAGTTCATCAAAATCAGGGAGTCCAAAGCGATCATAAAGTCCAGGTACATCATGAGGGGAGAAAAGCGTGATCTCACCATCCTGAATGAACCTCTCATAAAAAAGTTTGCTGATCTGAATGCTGTAATCAAGTTTGCGAACACGATTATCCTCCGTACCCTTATTATTTTTAAGAACAAGAATATCTTCTATTTCTTGGTGCCAGATTGGGAAGTGGACTGTTGCTGATCCACCTCGGATGCCATTTTGAGTGCAGCATCGGACAGTCGCTTCAAACTTTTTGAGGAAAGGGACAACACCTGTGTGCTGAACTTCTCCACCTCGAATTTTACTGTTGATGCCACGGATGCGACCTGCGTTGATGCCGATTCCCGCCCTTTGTGCAACGTATCGACCAATAGCCATATCACTGCTAAAGATAGAATCGAGGGTGTCATCAACATCAACAAGAACACAACTAGCAAATTGTCGAAGTGGCGTTCGTACTCCTGCCATGATAGGCGTGGGGATGTTGATTTTGTGCTTTGAGATTGCGTCATAATACCTCTTTACATATGACATTCTGGTTTCCTTTGGATACTCTGCAAAAATAGTCAGAGCAATCATCATGTACATAAATTGCGGAGTTTCATATACTCCACCACCGCTTCGATCTTGCACGAGGTACTTATCAACGACCTGACGTAGACCTGCATAAGTGAATAAGAAGTCGCGATCATGATCAATATAGGAATCAGCGCGATTAATCTCTTCTTGAGAATACTTGTTGTAGATATCATTATCATAAACTTCCGAAGTAACACATTGAACAATATGCTGCTCAAGTGTAGGAAGTTCCTTCATTTTTCCATACAGTTGCTTACGCACAGAAAAAAGAAGCAGACGTGCAGCAACGTATTGATAGTTGGGATGATCAAGATCAATTAGATCGCTTGCACTACGAATCAGAATTTCTTGAATCTCTGCAGTAGTGATTCCATCATAGAATTGAATTCCAGAAGTCATCTCAACTTGACTCGCAGAGACACCTGCAAGACCCTTACAGGATTCTTCGACCATTAGATGCATTTTATCTAGGTCAAGAGACTCAATTCGTCCATCACGTTTTTTAACCTTTGTACCGTTACTCATACTTTCTTCCAGGCAGTAAATTTAAGTTTTGCTTCTAATCCAGAGTAGATATTAGATTCTATCACATTCTGAACATCAAGTCCAGATAGAACCATATCATTAATGTCTTTTTCTTTTATTGTTGAAGGCCAGATGACAACTTTTTGTCCATTTTCGATAACTCGGGAAATTCTTGATAGGATTTCTGTATTACGTGGTTCGTTATCGTATATCCAAACACAATCGCGAATACCCCACTTAGTAACATCACCATCAGCTCCACACAAAGCAATTGCGTTGCGAACGAAGGTTGAGTCGAAGGGACCTTCGGTGATGTAGACAGTTTCACTTTTTTGGACTTCATCAAGACCATAGATTTTTGGCGCGTCATCGTCAAGCATTATAGTGATGTATTTAACCTTACTGGGACCAAGTGCTCTTCCCTGAAATCCGACTAGATTATTTTGATAAAACAAAGGAATAATAATCCTTTGTTCATCTTTATCTGTACTGTCGAATGTTTGGCGAAGAGAGTTGGTCCACTCCTTAAACTTTTCGGTGTAATAATAGTTATCTGGATTTAATTTTCTACTTTCCAGATACTTCTTTGCATCAAAGTTTGATGATGCTTTAGGTAAATTTATTTTTGATTTAAACTTTGGCGTTTGAAATTTAAATACAGGTTCTTTTGCTGTAAAGTTTTTTCCAGTATGACCTTCTTTAAACTTTTCAAAGGTATATTGCTTATAGACTACAGGATCAATCTGTTTTAAAAAGTTATTAAAAGATATGTTGATGCCACAATTATGACATTTGAAATTTGTATTATTTTTTACCTGATACAAATATCCTCTTGCTTTATTTTTATTCTTTTGGGAATCGCCGCAAATAGGACAACGAAAATTATAAAGATTAGGTTTTACTTTTTTAAACTTTTGAAATCTACCAGATATCAAATTGATGTATTTAACATCAACAAAATCCATGACAATACAGTGAGGTGTCCATCTATTCTACCAGACTATCTGGTCTTGTCAAGACACAAAACAGTTATAAGACCCGTCCACTTTATAACTGAATTTGTAATTTTTTGAAGGGAATAAATCGTTGTCTTATTTTTAGTTTTCATTGGCCATGTCGCCAACACTCAACTATTTATTTTTGTATTTGTACTTGAGAAGAATCTGGTGTTAGAAGATCTATAACCATACGAGATTGAGAAAATCCAAAGGAAATAACAGCAAAAACTCCAATGATTATCCAACGAAACTTTATAACTTCTTCTAGTTTACTTTCTATTTTTTCTATTCTTTCAGTTACTGCATCATGTTGATCTTTATTTTCTAATTTTAATTCTTCAATTAGTCTGCCAATATAATCGTCTGCCCTATGACATTGTTCTATTCTTTCTTCATGAACAGCAAGCATTTTACTAATATTTTGACTAGTTTTACCCATAATCTGTATTGCTTCGTCAATCTTTCTCATCATAATCTCATATGAAGAAAGTCTTTCTTCCAAAACAGCAATTTTAGTGTCTGTAGAAGTATTTGAATTAAACATCTCTGACATGAGTTATTTTTGCTATACTACTAAAAACAAATAACTCAAGTAGTTTTATTATTATTTATTAATTTGTTTTATTTCTCCTTTGCATTTTTGCCATATTTTTAAAAAATGGATTCCAATTTCTTCTTTTACCTCTTCGCAAATCCACTGGAGGAGAATCTCCCGCTTCTACAGTTCCTGCTATTTTACCTCCAGCAAGAGAATTAGTTGGTCCAGCAACCATCCCCTCTTCTTTCAAGTTTCTATAGTTGCGAAATGCTTCAATAACTTTATCAATTTTCTTCTTTTTCATTGTAGATTTTATACAATTCGGAGAGACAGTTTAAATCAACTTGTACGTCGTGAATATAACATTTTGGATACTCAGGCAGTTTTCCAAGAAATATAATAAATGTTTTCATTGCGGACCACAAATCCTCTTCTATCTTATAGAAAAGCATAGGAGTCGTTGCATCACCAAAAATATTATAAAGAATAATAAAATGATTAAGAATAAGATGAGATTTTAACTGACCTGTATTCTTATATCGTTTCAATAATCTTTTAATATACTTAAAATGATTTAAGTCTTTTTCAAAGTCTTCTTTTGTTACTGCCTGAGGATTTTCATAATGTTTAATAGCAAATAAAAGAAAGTTATCCTCATTCAACTCATCAAATAACATATTCTATTAATATCATACAGTTGGATCTGCGTCATAGATAGGAACGTTTCCAGTCTGGATACCAGACATTGCAACAAGAATTTCCTTCTTAACTCTCAAGTTACCTTCAGCATCCTTATAGGTGGTAACTCCAACCCATCCTGCACCAATTTCATATACAGTTCCAGCAGAAGCACCAACACCCTCAGTTGCAACACCAGCAACATAAGTATTGCGCCCACCAGTTACACGTGTAAATGTAATAGTTGCACCAGTCGTGATTCCTGCTGAAATTGTTGATCCAAGTGAAACAGTTGTAGCACCGATTGAAGAAACTACAGCACTGACTCCACCACTAGCAGTAAGAGTATCTGTAACAAGAATTCCAGTTGTGCTAGCAACAGCAACGATGCTGGTTCCGATTGATGCTCCAGGAGCAGATGCAGTTGTCACAACAGCATTGATTGTCTCTCCAGCAGAACCTTCGTGCTTCTGACTATAGTAAACATCAAGAATAGTATACTTTGGTTCCTGGTTTACAGTGAACTGAGCTCCAGAAATGGTAGCTCCACTAAGACCATTGGTTGAACCAATTGATAATTGAGTGGTGCTAGCAATACCAACGATTACAGCATCACCATAATAGGTGCCACCAACAACATCGCCAAAGCGGATAACATCTCCAGTTCCAGCGGCACCAACATTACCAAAAGTTGTACCACTTCCAGTAACAACGCCAGTTTGGTAATCTAAAGATACTGTTCCACCAGAAAAAATGTTATCTTTGTCTCCCCAGAGTGCCATGTTTTTTCCCGTAAAAATTATTTGATATGAATATTTATAAAAAAAGGAGACCTTACTTTTGGTCTCCTTTGTAATTTATTTTAAAAAATCAATCACTTACAACCTTTAAGAAGCGCAGTTCTCACTGTGCCTGCAATTAGATCATCGATATCATTATCAGTAGTATTTACATAACGATCAAGAAGTTCACAAACAAGTCTTTTTGTATGGCAAGAATTCATTGCTGCTAAAAGAAGTGGTTTTACAACCTCTACTAATACTCCCATAATGACCTCCGTATAAGTTGATTCGGAACTATTTAGGAATTCAAGCTGTAATATCAGTATCTACGCCTTTAGGGGCAGATCTTAATGCCTGAAGTTTTCTTTGAAGAATTTGAACTTCTTGCTGTCTCTGTTTATCTCTTTGTTGACTAACTTTTCTCTGTTCGGCATCAGATTGATTAGATTGCTGACCCTTTGGTGGAATTTCCACTGCTTGTTCAGCAATCTTTTTGGCAATTTTTGTTGCAGTAGCCATTTTAACTTCCATGCCACGACCAGGATATCTTTTTTCAAAATCCTTTAAATTCATAGATTTTGCAATTTCTTCTCTTTTTTTCAATTCAGCAGCAGTTAATGTTTTTTCTTCAAGTTCAAATTCTTCAGATTTTAGGAGATCATCTAATGAAGGTACTCCAGGTTTTTTTGGATTTGGTTCTTTTATTTTCTTCTTACTAGACGATCTAGTTCTTGATTTCTTTACACTCTTTGCAGTTTCTTGCTTTTCTTTTTCCTTTTGGTATGCTTCTTCTCCACTTGATGATGGTTTGAAACTACCAAATCCTTTAGTCGATACTGTTCTTACTGTTGGTTCTGGTTTTGATTTTGGTTCTGATTTTGGTTTTGGTTTATCTGATGCGGGTTGTCCTACTCTTGGATTTTCAGAAGTTCCTACAGGTGCTTTTGGTGCTTTTGGCGGAGTCACATCCCTAACAGAAACTCTTTGAACTGGTTGTTCTTTTTTACGTTCTCCTGCAACTTCTACTCTTTTGCCACTACCAATACCGCTACGTGGATTTGCAGTCCTTACTCCAGATTTTGAATGGACTGAACTTGGTGTTTCTACTCCACGACCTTGAGTTACTCTGGGTCTTTGTTGCTGAGAAGTTGTGGATTGAGTTGTTGGAGAAGAAGAACCAGAACCTGATGAGGATCCCTGTTCTAGTCCACGAGCAAAGTTTCTTGATCTTCTTGATACTGATTTTGCCGCCTTTGCAAGTCCTCTCATTAACTTAGATCCAATTCTTCCAAGTAAACCAGGTCTTGAAGATCCAGAACCCGATGAAGATCCACTAGAAGAACTAGAAGAACCAGAACCTGATGAAGAACCAGAACCTGATGGGGATCCAGAAGATCCGGATGAAGATCCACCAGAAGAACCAGAATTTGATGAAGATCTACCAGAAGAACCAGAACTTGATGAAGATCCACCAGAAGAACTAGAAGATCCTGAAGAACCACGTCTTCCTCTCTTATACCCAGCACCTAATTCTCTTCCTACTGCTTTAGCGCCTCTTACAGCAAGTCCACCAAGATATCCTGCACCACGAACAAGTTTTTTACCCGTGTTTTTAACAGCAGTCTTTACTTTTTCCAGTCGATTACTCTTAACATCAGTATCATGACCATAGGTTACTCTTTCTTCATTTAATAATGCAGATGAGATTTCTAATGATTCAAGAAGAGTATTTTCTACTTCTCCAAGATCATATCCTTCTTCAAGACACTCGTAGAAAAATTCTTCTACTACTTCTTCAATTAATTGATCAGATAATAAAAAGATTTCAGATTCAGATAAATCGTCAAAAACTCCCTCAAAATCTTCGATTTCAGAAATTTCAAGAAGAGTTCCACCAAGTTGATCAACTCTTTCTCCAAGATTAAGTTTTGGATTTATATCAATTTTATTATTGATTTCTTTTTCTACAATTTTTTGATCTTGATCTTTTGATGGAATTTTATCTGCTACTTCAATAAGATCTTTTCTCCAATCTGAGAAACCTTCTTTTACTTGCTTTTTCTTTTTTCCTTTACGAAGTTCTTTAAAATCAGAAGATGTTAGTTTCCCATAAGGAGCAGCAACATCTATTTTAGTCTGACCGCCAATTAATGCTTCTTTAATTTTCTTTCTCTTAAATCTACCAGAAACTTCCCCCTCTTCATATCCAATACCATTGCCATCATCATCCCACCAACGCTTTGGTTTTTCCTTTTTCTTTTCGTCAAGTTGCATGGAAACTTGCTCCAAATAGATCTTGGAAATATCGTTTAAATTATTAGAGTCCATTTTAACGAGTGCTTGCTTTTTTTGCCTTATACTTATTTATAAAATTGACTCCATATGCTTTACCACCTTTTTGAAGGTATTGACTATTTGTTCCAATTACACCCGGTGTCATTTTTGCATAATGTTTAAATGCCCCCAAAGTTCCAACAAGAGTATTTGGATGAGTTTTATCTCTCATAGGAGAATCCATTTTAACTTCAGTATATTCCATCAAATCTTTAATCCAAGACTTAAACATATAACCTTCTTTAGTGACACAAATTAAATAATTTGTTCCCCTACGCATTACCTCACCGACTAATCCTGTGTTTAAATTTTCAACAACATCACCAACTTTAAAAATTCTTCCAGTTATATAATTTTCGCGAAGATTTTGAACATCAAGTTTTGGAGCTATTTCCCAAAGGTTATAATTTTCTTTTTGAGTTTTTGTTTTTTTAATTTTCATTCCCTGTCTTACTTGATCAAACAGAGCTTGAGTTTCTGCATTACTAAGAGTTTTAGGTGTCCCTCTTCTAAAAGTCGAGAAATCATTATCAATTACTGCTTTTCTCATTTTTGAAGAAGACACTCCCATTGCCCCTTCAGCTTCCGTATCCTTAACTCCCGAAGATATAACACGAATCAAATCGAAATTATATAATTCTTTGTTATATCTTTGAGATAGATTTTCAAATTCACCATGACGATCAGATCCACAAACAATATTTACAGTTCCATACCCATCCTCAGAAGCGGTAATTAATACATCAAAAATACTTTCCATATCAGGGTCATCAATTATATTATCAGAATAATCAGGGAACATCATCCTCATGTACTGAATTTTGACTTCAGGATTTAATGGATTCTTTTTTGGATCTTGAGTTCTTGATGGATATATTTTTAAATCTCCACCAACAGAAACTTTTTTAGCAATATTAAATGTTTTATCGTGTCCAATTGTAGGAGGATTAAATCTTCCCAATACAATTGTGAGAGTTGGTTTTTCCTCTGGTTTTTCCTCTTCTGGAGGTGTTTGTGATGGAAGGGCACGTGGAACTGAAGCACTAGATGCTTGTCTACGTGCCATTGGAACAGGACCAGTTGCTTGTTTTGGACCTTTCTCTTCTGGAGAACCCGCTTGCCTTCCATCAAGAAACTTTAACTTCCCATCTTCAGTTTTCGCTACTTGCCTTCCACTACGATCTAACCATCCACCATGATTATCACCAACCAAACCAAGTTTTTTCGCCTGCAATGATGCCTGCGATACTCTTGCTTCGGATAAAAATTGGAAGAAACGTTTCATACTATTTTTTTATATACTTATATTTATTTTTACGTTTTCTTATATTTATATGGAGATAAGGAGGCTCGAACTCCTGACATCAGCCTTGCAAAGACCGCGCTCTACCAACTGAGCTATATCCCCTTCATAAAATATAAAAAGAGGGTAATTAAACCCTCTTTAATTTTTATATTTTCAATCAGCGAAGACCATATTTTTTGAAATCTGCCTTGGCATCATCTCTTGCCCTAAGTTCTTGTGCCTTTCTATACTCGCTACCAGCTCCACCTGCTCTATTCAATCTTGCTTGTCTTGTCGAGTACTTACGCTCAACTTCAGTATCCATTTTGTCGGCAACGGCACGGAGAACATCTCCTCTATCACCACCAAGTTTTCTTGCTTGTCTTTCAATCTTTGCACGATCCATTCTCTTAAATCCTTCATCGAGAATTTCATCTCTCCACTCTTCACTCATATTTGCCATAATAACTGCTGCCTCATCTTCAGTTTCAGCAAATCCTTCATCAAGAAGATGCTCAAGAACAACATCATAAAGATCAACGGTTTCAATCTCTTCAACTAGATAAGACTCAACAATATCTTGAACTTCAAACTCTGAAAGTGACTCAAAAACATAAAGTGCATTCTCATAAGAATCAACATAACCCTCATGAATCATTTCTTCAAAGATTATGTTTAGAATATCATTGAAGATATCTTCACTAATACCTGCTTTCTTTCTGAATTTCTCTAATGCGCTTTGTCTGCCAGTATGTGCTCTTTGTGTTGCCAATTGGCCAACTCTTTCACCAGCAAACCTAATTCCTCTGGCAGTTGAACCCGCAGATGCTTTTTGTAATTTTGCTTTTGCGGCCGCTCTTCTATCAGATTCCTTTGCAGGAGGGAGTGCTGCTTTTACAGATGATCCAGAAAGTGCTCTACCAGATGAAGAAGATTTATCATCACTTTTGCCTACATTTCTATAAGGAGCAGGAGATCTTGGACCTTTTGGTGCTGGCGTTGGACCTTGTTGAGGTTTAAATGTTCTGTTTGCAAAATTATGCCCACCAGGTCTCCACGTTGGTTTTGATTCATCGCTTTTTGCTGCTGGCGTTGGACCTTGTTGAGGTTTAAATGTTCTGTTTACATTTTGTCCACCAGGTCTCCATGTTGGGTTTCTTTCAAATTCAGAAGTATCTCTACCTCTTTGAGCTCTTGCTGCTCTTCTCATTTGGCGTCCAGTTGTTCTTGCTCGTGCCTCTCTTCCTGCTTGTCCGCTGAATTCTTTTTTAGCCGCCTCATAACCAGCTTTTGCTGTTCTTCCAACTTTACCCAAGAATCCTTTTACTTGTTGTGCTGCAGATCTGACTTTTTGACTTGCCTGACCAACTCTAGCAGATGCTGAAGTTCCTCCAGTAGAACGTGCAGGAGATGCTAGTCTCTCACCAACACGTTGAGCTGCCTGAGTAATTCTACCAATTCTTTCCGCTCTTCTTTCTGATCTCTCTTTTGCCGATGCCCTATTTCTTGCTTCTCTTGCCGCGGTTTCGGATGATTGTGCATATGCTCGCGCTCTTGCGGTACGAGCAGACATATCTACTCTTCCTTCAGATAGAACATAATCCAAAGAATCAAAACACTCATTGATGTCAATATCTCCAGATACAAAAAGATCTTCCATTACCAGATCAAGTTCATTATCACTTAGATCATCAATGAAAGAAAGATCTTCCTGAATTGAAGAAGATTCTAATTCATCTCTCAGTTCTTCATCATAAACGGCAACATATGCCTCATGAAGAGATACAATATCTTTGAAGTTCATTTGTTCTTACTTATAGTGTTCTATGGATATTTATAATATTATCCTCTTGTACCATATGTTCTTCCAGTTCTACTAATATTAGTTCCTCTTCCTCCAGCAGTTCCTTTTTTAACATATCTATGCTGAGTAACAACATCAGGTTCTGCTGGCAAATCTGTTCTTTGGACATCAGAAGTAGTTCCAACTCTACTTACCACATCTCTTGGTTTTGATGCATATCCTCTAACTTTAGTATTTGGATTTGTTGGTTCTTTTGGTTTATCCGAATTACTTACTGCGCCAATTTTTGCTTGAGTTCCTGCCTGCAATTCACCTGCTTGCTTTTCAACTTCCAAAGCACCTTTCATATCTCCTTTTTGCCTGAGCATTCTTGCCCTTGCCCTCAGTTGAGCAATCTGAGAAGATACATTTTCTGCTTCTGAAATAAACTCTAAAAAAGTTTTCATTACTTTTAATCTTTTTTAGATATTTATAAAAAAACCTCCCAGAGGAGGTTTGAATAAAAGGTTAAGAACAGAACCAAATTATTATCTAATTGGCATTAAGTCAAATAAATCAGATTGAAAGTTGGAGTATTTTCTAATTATTTCTCCTGCTTTTGCATTTGCTTCGTTTTCACTGACACTTCCAGCATTTCCATTCAAATTTTTGCCTTCTCTTTGCTGCTTATGATGAATATATTCGTGAGCAACTGTTCTTAAAATGTCTAATGGATGACGATTAACAATACTAATAACAATCTTATCTGGATACATCATTCCAAAAGTTTTATTGTTTTTAGAAAAATCTACATCATCCACAAGAATAATTGGAATGTCATAATAAAATTTAAGTTCTCTTTTTAAAAATATCAAAAACTTTTTAAGGATTGTTTCAAATTGAGATCTTGTAGTTGGTCTTCCTTTTCTTTTTCCAATTAATGACATTTTTGTTTTTATTTATCCTGCAGCAAAAACAGAACCAATATTATCATCAAGTTGCTGGATCACGTCTCGAATATCAGAAATGCGAGGAGGAATACTTACTTCATCATAAGTATATCCTTTCTGGGAATCAAACAGAACTTGGCGAACTGCTGCTGCTGTGCGAGCATCCATTTTGATTGTTACCTGTTTTTCTTTAGTCACAGATCTCCCTCCTTACGATTTTCAGAACGTTCAATACTAAATGCACCTTCAGGATAACGTGCACTCAGTTTCTCAAAGTTCATTTGGATTACTTCTTCGAGAGAAATATCAAGTCCAATACATGCTTGAGAAACATACCACATAATATCACCAAGTTCACGCTTCAGGTGAAACAGATTTTCTTCATTTACTGGTTTACCTTGAAAGACCATTTTTTTTACAATCTCAGTAAACTCACCTGCTTCGGCAGACATTCCTACAGCAGCAGTAAGCAGTCGCTCGGTAGGAAATCCCTCCACTTCAAGACTGTGGAGACGTGTGAGAAAATCACTATATTGTTTGCTAGGATTTGATGTAGTTGCATCAACAAAGTCAACGTATTTTTTAAGGTCAATAGTCATT
>JBIPMW010000131.1:0-5496 GCA_044376455.1 Crocinitomicaceae bacterium
GGCCAAAAGTGAACCATTCTAGCGCCAAAGCTCCGCTGTTGGTAAAACCGCTTTGACGGAAAGCATCACCATTAAAGCAATAATAGTATTCACCCACAATTGCAAAACGAGAAGTAAGTCTGAGGCGGCCTGCAACACCTAATGCAAATAGATCGTTTACGTCCGTATTTGCGACGTAATTACGGTGTACTAATGTTGGCATCAGTTGAATAGCACCGCGGTCACCGAAGTGATGCGCAAAGTTTACTTGCGCAAAGTAATTGAGGCGATGAACTGGTTTCGGAAAGTGACTTACAGCACCAAGATCCGGAGAGGCGGTCATGTAGGTAAAACTAAAACCAGCAACTGCCGTAATTGTAATGGGTGATTTGTTGGCTTCTTGGTTGACGACTTTATATTTCACAAAACCATCGACTAAAGAGCGAAATGGCGCACCAGTTCCTTTAGAACGGCCAAAACCAACCATGAGTTGATCCGTGACGCCGTATTCTAGCGCAATGCGCATATCAGAGAGGTTGTCAAATCCAAACATGTTTTGGACACCCCCGTTTACACCTGCGATGTCTCCAAAGCGGTGTTCGATCCTGAACTCGTAGGTGCCTTTTGTTAAGGTTTCAACTGAATGGCCGTTGACCACACGGGTAGACGAGAACGAACTGATTGGTTCAGAATACTCAGCAGTTTCATAGTCAGTTGCTTCTACAGTGGGTTCAGTAGGTTCTTGTGCAAATCCTAGTGTAGGAAGTAGGGATAAAAAGAAGTGTAAGTGAATTTTCATGTCTTAATTGTATAACTACGTGACTAATACGTGAAATTCAGTAAAAAGTTGGGTCGAGCAATGAATACTACCCGATTTTTAGCGTTTTTTTCTTTTCTCTGAAAGCCATTTAGGAACTTGTGCTTCAGGTTGTGGTTCCAGGAGTTTCTCGAGTAAGTCAGGTCGCTTGGCTTTTTGCAGGCGTTGTCTGATCCAGTCTTTGTTTTCTTTTTTATACCAGAAAAAATAGCGGTTTTGATTGAGCTTTTCTTCTCTGGTTTTAACTGTTCTGACTGGCTTAAGGGTATAAGGATGCACGCCCGTGTAGTAAATGACCTCTGCAACTGTCATTGGAGTTGGGGTGAAGTCTTGTACTTGTTCGAGCTGAAAGCCCATGTCTTTGGTTTCAGCCGCCAAATTGGCCATATCCATTTCTTCACAGCCAGGATGCGACGAAATAAAGTAAGGAATGAGTTGTTGTTTCAGACCATGCTTGGCAGAAAGTCGGTCGTATTTCTCTTTAAACTTATGGAAGTATTGAAAAGATGGCTTGCGCATCACTTTGAGCGTAGCATCTGAGGTGTGTTCTGGCGCTACTTTCAAACGGCCAGAAACGTGTCTGGTGATGACTTGTTCGATGTATTCGTCGTGGTTACCGTCTTCGTTGTTCTTATTAAAGTCATCCACTAAAAGGTCATAGCGAATACCAGAACCTACAAATGCCTTTTTGACACCGGGAAACTTATCAATTTTTCGATACAATTCAGTCATTTGCTTGTGAGAGGTGTCGAGGTTATGACAAATGACTGGATGAATACAACTTGGCGAAACACATTTAGCACAAATAGCTTCGTCTTTGCCTTTCATACGGTACATATTGGCGGAAGGGCCACCAATATCTGACAAGTAACCTTTGAATTCCGGATGCTTGGTAAGCTCCTCTACTTCTTTGAGGATAGAAGCCTCACTGCGCGAAGCAATAAATTTACCCTGATGTGCTGAAATGGTACAAAAACTACAACCACCAAAACAACCGCGATGGGTATTGACCGAGAATTTGATCATGTCGTAGGCTGGAATGGCACCGCGTTTTTTGTAGCGCGGATGAGGCAGTCGTGTGTATGGTAAATCAAAGGAGCCATCCATTTCTTTTTCAGTCATGGTTTTAAATGGCGGATTAATCACGAGGGTCTGCCCTCCTACCCGTTGAATGATACGATTCGCCGCCCATTTATTGGACTCTACTTCTACAATTTTAAAATTGGCAGCGTAAGCCAATTTATCTTCTAAGCACTTTTCGTGACTAGCTAATTCTACAGTTTCCCAATTTTTATTTTTGGGTAAATCTTCAGTGGCATCTTGTAAGAAAGCCACTTGATTGATTGTTTTTGCCTGGGCAAACGGAACACCTCTTTTTAAAAGGCGCAAAAGTGTTCTGAGCGGCTGTTCGCCCATGCCGTAAACCAATAAGTCGGCTTTGGAGTCGACAAGAATGGAAGGCATCAATTGATCTTTCCAGTAATCGTAGTGTGTTACACGGCGCAATGACGCTTCAATTCCACCTAGTAAAACGGGTACATCTGGATAAATTTCTTTGAGGATATTGCTATATACAATGCTTGCATAATCTGGGCGAAAACCTGCTTGCCCTCCCGGAGTGTAGGCATCAGTAGACCGGAGTCTTTTATTGGCTGTATAATGATTGACCATTGAATCCATGCAGCCTGCGGTAACTCCGAAAAAGTATTTGGGTTTGCCAAGCTTTTTAAAATCGCGGAGGTCGTCTTTCCAGTTGGGTTGGGCTACAATGCCAATCCGAAAACCCTCGCTCTCGATGATGCGGCCAATAACTGCAGTCCCGAAACTAGGATGGTCGACATAGGCATCACCAGAAATAAGAATGACGTCAAAAGATTCCCAGCCGCGTTTTTCGGCATCTTTTAAAGACAAGGGCAACCAATCAGATAATGGGCGTTCAGGGTTCATGTTACAAAGATACACCAAGAACAATGCGTCCTGAATTTTGTTGTAATTTTGTGACTCAAGATTTTTAATAACACCAAAAAATATACAAAATGGCTTTTGAATTACCTGCGCTTCCATACGCTTACAATGCATTGGAACCACACATCGATGCGCGCACGATGGAAATCCACCACAGCAAGCACCACCAGGCATATACCACCAACCTAAACAATGCCATCGCTGGCACTGAACTTGAAAATCTTTCAATCGAAGAAATTCTCAAAGTTTGTAAAGACAACCCAGCAGTCCGCAATAATGGAGGTGGTTTTTGGAACCACAATTTATTCTGGGAAATTATGGCACCAAACGCCGGTGGGCACCCAAGTGGCGAGCTCGCTGCTGCAATTGACAGTGCTTTTGGTTCTTTCGAAAACTTCCAAGACGAATTTACAAAAGCAGCAACTACACGTTTTGGTTCTGGATGGGCTTGGTTGTGCGTCACAAACGGTAAGCTTGAAATTTGCTCTACTCCAAATCAAGACAACCCACTCATGGGTGAAGGCTGCGAGGGTACGCCAATTTTAGCACTAGATGTTTGGGAACATGCTTATTACCTCAACTACCAAAACCGTCGTCCAGATTATATCACCGCTTTCTTCAACGTCATCAATTGGGATGTCGTAGCTAGCAAATACGCTGCAGCGAAGTAAGTTGATAATTGATCAAACATAAAAGGGCGGCCCTGCGGGCCGCCCTTTTTTATATCATCTTATTGTGTTTGGTTAGAAATTAACTTGAGCTTGTATGCGCAATAAATTTCCACGTTGGTAATTCGTTGGATTTACCGCATCTTCATATCTTCGAGAAGACATGGTATACATCACTACTAATTCAAAGTTTTTGTTCAGTTGCCATTCTGCACCAATCTCCAATTCCTTCACTTCATAACTTCTCGCATCTAATTCATGCTTTTTACCACCATCGTAGTATTGATAGCGTGTGAAAGGAATCAAAGTTTGGCCTTTGAAATCTAACTTGTAACTTGCTGTAATGTAACCACCTTTCAATGGACTTGTAATAATACTGTTGGTCAATTTATCGTATTCTGGGCCACGTCCAATATTGTATTCTGCCAATATTCCAAATGGTTTCGGATACAGTACGAAAGTCGCACCTACTCGTTCATCATCGTATAATTTATCTTCTAAAGTTGTTACTCCAGAAGTTGTTGACAAAAGTGTGAACTGACCTTTGTATGCTTGAATCCCAGCCTCTATAATTTGGTTTTTAATCTGTACCGGATAAGAAGCTCTGGCCACAACATGTTTGTTCGAATTTGGTTCAGGTCTGTTTGCTGTTTGACCGTTGTACACACCAATGCCTAATACGCCGTAATCACCCGAGCCTTTCAGCCCTTCGCTAACGAGTGATGAAAATAATTTACGAGTCTTTGCTGGTGCCCAATAAAAGAAGACTCCTAAATCACGTTCATTCGTGACCGCGCTGTTCAGTGCATCCGCACGATCGAGTGGCAAACGATTTTGTGAAGATTGCATGTTTTCAAAACCGTAAGGAACTTTTGATTGTCCTATTCTGAATCTGAATTCATTTTTTTCATCTATTCCAACATCAAAGTAAGCATCTCTTAACTGCCCATAATGCATTGCCGAAGATGATGGCGAACTTGCAAAATCTGGCTGTATGTAGAAATAAACCCTAGGACTAACTTGGCCATAAAAAATAAGTCGCATACGACGGATGAAGAAATCGTTTTCTCCGCCCCAACTTCTGTCACATTGTTCACATGCGAGATCTTCATTTGTTTGAAGCAAGCCATTGTATCTTACTTGCATGTAACCCCTCATCTGAACGCTTTCATACCATTTTTTTGAAGGAGCTGGTGTTTTTGCTTTCGTTGAATCGTTGATTTGTTGACCAAAGGCGCTGATTGCTAAACACAGTCCTAAGACAACTGAATAATATTTTCTCATGTTTTCTATCATTGAATTTGAAGGCCAAAATTATATCCTTCATATTTAGTTAACATTGTTTTCATTTTCATTTAACTTTTATATAATCTTGGTAACATTTTAGTAACATTAGAGCAGGACTTCAAATTGTCGTCATTTTCAGTTGGCCTAAAAGCCGCATTCAGAAAAGATGTAATGTTATGTTTACGTTAACAAACTGACACTTACTTGAGAGTGGGGGATGAACGGCCTACATTTGTCCAAAAAAATCAATTATTATGGCTGGAATTTTAAGTTACTTCTTACCTAAAGACAAAGTATTTTATTCGCTTTTCGAAAAAGCAAGCGACAACCTTGAGTCTATCGCTCAAAAATTATTGCAAGTCGTTCATGAGTCTGACTACAACAAACGTGCAGCACTCATTGAAGAAATGCGCGATATTGAGCATCAAAATGACAACATCACCCACCAGATTTTTATTGAGTTAGGCAAAAACTTTATAACGCCATTTGACCGTGAAGACATTCACTCATTAGCGTCTGCACTTGACGACATCGCAGATTACATCTACGCATCTGGAAAGAAAATCAACTTCTATAAAATTGATCCGATTTCAGATCAAGGCATCCAAAAAACAGCTGCTGCTATTAACGATGCTGTTGTTGCTGTGAAAGCTGCAGTTATGGAATTGCGCAACTTGAAAAACACACAAAAAATCATTGAGTGTGTCATCAAAATCAATAGCATTGAAAACAATGCTGATAATATCTTTGATATGAGCATCGAGCAACTCTTTAACTCAG
>JBIPMW010000132.1:0-5468 GCA_044376455.1 Crocinitomicaceae bacterium
AATAAATAAATTACCCGAAACAAAATAACCGATACTGCGTATAAATGCCCCTATGAATCAAGAGTTTACACTTCAATACAATATAGTTTCGGCTGAATCAGAGCTTCATACAGCTGACCAACAATTAGTTAGTGCTGCAAAAGCAGCTAGGTCACGGGCATATGCGCCTTATTCGCGCTTTCAAGTAGGGGCTGCATTGCGTTTGGAGAATGGACAAATTATTGAAGGAAATAATCAAGAGAACATTGCTTATCCGTCAGGATTATGCGCCGAAAGAGTTGTATTGTTTTATGCCGGTGCCAACCATCCAAATGTGGCTATTGAAACAATTTGTATTGTGGTGCAAGGCGATTTAATTGCCCCAGAAAATGCGGTTTCTCCTTGTGGATCTTGTCGACAAGTGATGCTAGAAAGTGAGGCAAGGCAGTCTCGTCCCATCCGTGTATTATTGGTACAAAATGACGGCCGAATTTTTATTTTAAATGCTTGTAAAGACTTATTGCCTTTTGGCTTCATGAAGTAGTAATTAATTGCGCGAAGCGTGTTATCTTTGTACTCCTAATTTTACACGCATGAACAGTTGGTTTACCGTCAAGGTCAAGTATACAAAACAATTAGAAAACGGCACTTTTAAAAGGGTTTCTGAACCTTATTTATTAGCTGCCATGACATTCACTGATGCCGAAGCGCGCATATACGAAGAACTCGGCTCTAGCATTAGAGGAGAGTTTCAAGTGACGGGCATTGCGCGTACAGATTTACACGACATCTTTCAATACGACGATGCCGAACAATGGTTCAAGTGTAAAGTTACCTATGACCGCATCGATGAAGACGGCGAGAAAGCCAAAACAATTTCACAAAACTTTTTAGTGAGCGCTGCTCATGTAAAAGAAGCCTATGAGCGTATTGAAGAAAGCTTAGCGACACTTATGATTGATTTCAATGTGGTTTCAATTACTGCTTCACCAATCGTGGAGATCTTCCCTTACAGAGAAGAAGATGTGCAGTCTCCTGTGGCTAAAAAAATGCCAATCATTGAAGAAGAGACCCAACACACGCCGATTCGCCAGGTATTTTCGGCCTCGGGTTCTGACCTCGACGAAGATCATCTCAATGACGACTCAGACTCAACGCTTACCGATCATTACTCTGACAGTTCAAGCGATGAGCTAGATGAAGAAATCAACGACGAAGACGAATAACCAATGAGTGAATGGCTCAAAGCATACCGTGAAAACCATGCCGATTTCGATCATCCATCTGAAATCGATGCCTTGGGATTGAATCCATTTTTGGCTTTTTCTACTTGGTTTGACCAAGCTGCAGCGGCACAAGAGATAGAGGCCAATGCTTTTGTATTGAGCACTTTGGGGCCAAATTCTCGCATTAGTTCCAGGATATTATACCTCAAAGAACTCCAAAATCAAGCTTTTATTTTTTATACCAATTACCTCAGTCATAAAGGACAAGATATCAGCCGCAAAGAAAAAGTATCCATGCTGTTTTTTTGGCCAGGTCTCATGCGTCAAATTCGCATTGAAGGTAGGGTTCAAGCCATAGATGCAGCTGTCAGTGATGCTTATTTTGCAAGCCGACCGCGCGAGAGTCAAATTGGCGCGTGGGCTTCAGAGCAATCAGCTGTATTGCCGAGTCGGTCAGTGCTCATAGAACGCTTCGAACATTATGATCAGCTTTATCCTCATGCCGTACCAAGGCCTCCGCATTGGGGAGGATACGCATTGCACCCTGAGTATTTTGAATTTTGGCAAGGTCAACCTTCTCGCTTACATGACCGCAAATCATTCAGTTTGCAAGATGGTATTTGGGAAGTTAATATACTCAATCCTTAAATGAAGTCGTATCAGCCTATTTGTGAAGTCCTATCAAACGGAACCCGCTTGGTCTATTTGCGCGTCCCGAGTCAGGTGGCACACCTGGGCTTTTTCTTTGCGGCAGGTTCCAGACACGAAGCCCCACATCAAACCGGTTTGGCTCATTTTCTGGAGCATTGTTTATTCAAGGGTACTTCGCGTTTTAAAGCCTTACAGATTCTTTCCAGAATTGATGCCGTAGGAGGAGAACTCAATGCCTACACTGCCAAAGAGGAAATGTGTCTCTATGCTTCATTCTCCAAAGAGCACACAAAAAGAGCTATTGACTTACTTGCTGACCTCTCTATCAATTCAGTTTTTCCAGAAAAAGAACTCGAAAGAGAAAAAGAGGTCATTCTTGACGAAATCAACTCCTACCTCGATTCGCCGAGCGATAAAATTTTTGACGATTTTGACGATGCCCTTTTCAAAGACCATCCTTTAGGTTTCAATATTCTAGGAACCAAAGAAAGTGTCAGTGGTTTTACGCGTCAAGACCTTATTTCCTACGTAGATGACTATTTTACCGCGGATAATTTAGTGGTTTCGTTTGTGGGCAATATACCTTTAGCCAAACTCAAAGGAATGCTCGAAAATGCATTGGCCGATCTGCGCAAAACGGCACAAAGACCGCTTCCTGTTGCCTTTACGCAATATGATCCTTTTGAACTCCGCAAAAAAGAAGCCAATTACCAAGCACATGCAGTTATTGGTGGCCTTGCGCCAAGTTATCACAACGAAGAGCGCATCGCGATGTCTTTATTGATCAATATTTTAGGCGGTCCGGCCCTCAATTCGCGTCTTAATTTATCTGTACGTGAACGCTATGGTTATGCCTATGCAATTGAAGCCAATTACCATACTTTTGCAGATACCGGCTATTGGCAAATCTATTTTGGTTCAGAAGCAAAAAATATCGACAAGACCCTGACGCTCATATACAAAGAACTTACATTGCTTCGTGAAAAACCATTGTCTGCCAAACAGCTTCAGCAGGCCAAAAGGCAATTCAAAGGTCAGTTGGCACTTGGAATGGACGTCAATGCTGGGCTCATGCAAGGTTTAGGAAAGAGCATGTTGGCATTCGGTCAAATTGATACGATTGCAGAAATGCACCAGTCCATCGACAAAATCACCAGTGAAGAAATGCAAACGCTGGCCAATAAATACTTTGATACGACTCAGATTTCTAAATTGGTATTTGATACCAATGATTGATCAAAAGAAAAGGTTTTTATCAACGTTCTCACGAATTTATCGGCCGCCAAAAATAGAGCTTCCTACTCTGATCATTGTACTTCCCTTCTTGATGGCGATGGGGTAGTCTCCGCTCATGCCCATAGAAATTTCTGAAAAAGACGCATGTGCGGCAAAATATTGTTGCTTGAGTGTATGGTAGATTTCCCGGAGTTGTTCAAATTCTTTTTGAACTTGCTGTTCGTTATTTGTAAAACTAGCCATGCCCATGACGCCACATATTTCAATGTTTTGTAGCGACTTGTATGTCGAACTTTCTAGTAGATCCAATGCTTCAGTAAAATCTAGACCAAATTTGGTTTCTTCCTGAGCAATAAAGAATTGTAGCAATACTTTTTGAATGCGTCCGTGTTTTTTGGCTTGTTTGTCAATTTCGATTAAGAGTTTAAGGCTATCCACTGCGTGGATTAAATGTACAAACTCAGCAGCATACTTGACTTTGTTCGTTTGTAAATGGCCTATAAGGTGCCAACGAATGTCTTTGGGAAGCTGCGCTTGTTTTTCGACTAACTCTTGTACTTTGTTTTCACCGAAATCGCGTTGCCCAGCGTTATAGGCTTCCTGTATGGCCGACACAGGTTTAGTTTTTGAAACTGCAATTAAACAAACGTTTTTCGGAAGATTTGACTGTATTTGGTGCAGCTTGTCGGCAATCATTTTTCTAAGGAGTAAATGGTGAGGCCACTTCTGAGTTTTGGTTCAACCCAGGTTGATTTAGGAGGCATATTCAAACCAGCGTCGGCCACTTTTTTTACATCCGTCATGCTCGCTGGGTGCAATAAAAAAGCCAATTGATATTTTTTGGAGTCAACCGCTTCAGTCATTTTTTCAAGTGGTTCATTTCCAGGTACAAAAGTGATTTGGTCTGTGGTCTTGAGATCGGTAATGCCAAATATAGGCTTGAGGATCAAGTCTGATAAAATGAATGAATCGAGGGTTTCTACAGGGTCTTGATCATTGATGAAATTCAGGTTAGGCTTGAATTTAAACCATGTCTTTTCCATGTAAAGATGGATTTCGTGTTTTTGAGTGGGTACACAAGCGTGGTCAATTAACTCAATTTCACCTTCATTAGCTAAAATTGCCTTGAGCCCTGCTAAATCGAGGCCATTTGTAGATTTTAACAAGCGATGAAATGCAGCGATTTGCACTGTTTGCTCATCAACCAAGTAACTCAAGAAATATGCAGCTGCGTCTGGATAGGACTTTCCTTCTTGCTGTAGTTTTTGAGCATAGCGAACAGACGATGCAGAACGATGATGCCCATCAGCAATATAGAGTGCCTCAACATTTTCAAAAGCAGCACAAACGGCTTGAGAGTCCGTTTCATTCATCAGCCAAATTTCATGTGTAATTCGGTCTGTGGTTGTGAATTCGTATTCTGCTCTTGTTTGGGTATAGTGATCAAGATGTTGTTGTATGGCCGGTTGACTTGCGTAGGTCATCAGAACAGGTTCCGCGTTGAAGCCCACGATTTCCAAGTATTTGGTAAAAATATCTTCACGTGCCGTGAGCGTTTCCTCATGGATTTTAACCTTTCCTTCGAGGTAATCCGTCACGCTAACACCTGCAAAAAAACCTGTAAAGCTTTGCGACTCATTGCTCTGGCGGTAAATATAAATATGCGCTTTAGGATCTTCTATGAGAATGCCCCGCTGCTTAAAAAGCTCGAATTTTTGACGCACTTGAAGAAATCTTTCAACTGAATTAGGTTTGGTTTTCTGTGTAGCGCCAAATTCAGGATTGATGATATGTAGGAAGGTAAATGGGTTGTCTTCAAGTTTGGCCTTCAGTACATTTTTTTTATAGGAATAGTAGGGTCTGGTAGCAACCAAATGCACCTTATTTCTGACAGGTCGAATGGCTTTAAAAGCCCTTATTTTTGCCATAATTTAAAATTTATAACTCATCCCAATACTAGGCAGGATCGGGAACTGATAAATCTTTTGATTTGTTATTCGGTTGACATAGAAAATGTTGTTGCGATTGTAAGCGTTGGTGACGCCAGCTACTAATTCAATATTATTCTTGGCCTTGGTAGTAATTGTATGCTTCAAGGTGATGTCCAGACGATGATAGTAAGGCAAGCGCTGGGAGTTGAAGGTTCCGAGCATGGTTGCAATGGTGTTGGGGTTATTGGTCACATAGTCTGTGGTGAGGCCTTCACTGAAATTTTCCAGTTGGTAATAACCTGCGGTCGGAGTAAATGGCAACCCAGATCCAAGATTCCAACGTACATTGAGTTCGGTGTTTTTCTTTTCACCAAATGCATAGGAAGCGACAAGGTTTAGGTTGTGACGGCGGTCAAATACCGGAAAGTAGGCTGTAAAACCATCC
>JBIPMW010000133.1:0-5455 GCA_044376455.1 Crocinitomicaceae bacterium
AGCAATCAAAGCGCTACTATTTACCAGAAATTATTGACCTAGTTCCTTTCGAGCAATTTGTATTAGCCAATCCAAACGGTTATTTTGGGCATTGTTATGAGGGTGCCAAGGCACCATTTAGCGCAGTGCAAAATTCAGCTGTTTTTTTGATAGGCCCAGAAGGTGATTTTTCTGTTTCAGAGGTAAAATTGGCACAGGAGCAAGGATATCACGCCGTTCATATGAGTGATTTTCGACTCAGGACCGAAACTGCAGCACTACTAGCGGTAGCACATTTAGCTCAGCTTAATTCATAACGATATGCTGTAAATGCAGCCTCGTGTCTTTCATCAATCAGCTGATTGAAAATCAATGTTTTGCGGTAGGGTTGTTCGTTGAAGTCCGGAAAAAAGGTATCTGCTCCGTAGGTCTTATCAATGTGCGTTAAGTACATTTCATCTACCAAGCCAGATTCGAGTGCAAGCTTATAAATTTCAGCGCCACCAATGATAAAAGCTTTTTGGTCTGGAGCCAATTCTAATGAGGCTACACAATTTTCAAAGGAATCAAAGACCAAACAATCAGGAGCTTCAAAATTGGGTTTACGGCTCAGTACAACGTTAGTGCGTCCGGCAAGCGGGCGATATTTTTCAGGGATGGAGTCATAGTTCTTGCGTCCCATGATCACGACGTGACCTTTTGTTGTTTCCTTGAAAAAACGCATATCGGCAGGCAAGTTCCACATGAGGTCGTTGTCTTTACCAATGCCATTTGCTGCATCGAGTGCCGCAATTAGAGAAAGTTGTTTGATCATATCGCGACGGCTGCTTTGATGTGCGGATGCGGATCGTAATTGAGTAACTCGAAGTCTTCGTATTTGAAATCGAAGAGGTTCGTAATCTCAGGATTCATGCGCATGGTAGGCAGTGGTCTGAAATCGCGGGTGAGTTGTAAGTTGGCTTGTTCAATGTGGTTGCTATACAAATGCGCGTCCCCTAATGTATGGATAAATTCGCCGGCTTTGAGGCCACAAACCTGAGCCATCATCATGGTGAGAAGGGCATAGGAGGCGATGTTAAAAGGCACTCCTAAGAAAGTATCTGCACTGCGCTGATAGAGTTGGCAACTTAACTTACCCTCGGCTACATAGAATTGAAAGAAAGCGTGGCAAGGTGGCAAGGCCATTGAATCGATGAGGCCAACATTCCATGCAGAAACAATCATTCGTCTGGAGTCAGGGTTGTTTTTGATTTGCTCAATGACTTGCGTAATTTGGTCAATATGACGTCCGTCTGGTGCTGGCCAACTGCGCCACTGAGAGCCATAAACAGGGCCTAATTCGCCATTTTCATCGGCCCATTCGTCCCATATACTCACGCCATTCTCTTTTAAATAAGCGATATTGGTTTCTCCTTTCAAGAACCATAAAAGTTCATGGATAATGGACCTGAGGTGTAATTTTTTTGTGGTGATGCAAGGAAAACCCTCTGCCAAATCAAAGCGCATTTGGTATCCAAAAACAGAAATAGTACCCGTTCCGGTGCGGTCTTCTTTTTTGACGCCGTGGTCTAAAATGTGCTGCAAAAGATCGTGGTATTGTTTCATGTTTGACTTTAATTTTAACGCACTACGAAAATAGTAATTATTTTAGCCTCGGTTATAATTTTTGTTCGGATGATTCGAATAGTAAGTGCTTTAGTTGTGATTTCCTTTGTGCAAGTTGTCTTCGCACAGTCAAAACCCTTAAAGCTTAAATATAGAGGTACTTATATAGGAGAAATCCCGGCTTACAAGGTCATTTTAGGAGCAAAAGAAGTTGCCGTTCAAAGCCAAACTATTGAACTTTCTATTTTTAAGGATAGCGTATTTCTAGTGATTGGTAGGTATAACTATGGAAATACGTACAAACTCCAAAAAATTACAAATAATTTGGAGTTGCGCTTCGAACGCGAAGGTTCGGGTATTGAAGAAGTATTGATTTTGGATCCTCAAACAAAAAGCTTAACAAGAAAGGGCTTGTTTCCGCAACCAGATGCGATTTTGGCACCCAAGAAAAAATCAACGAAGCGGTAGCCAGATGCTAAAAGTAGTGCCTTTATCAGGATTACTTCGGACATCAATTTTCCCTTGATGCGCCTCTACAATTAGCTTCACATAATACAAGCCCAAGCCAAATCCTTTGACGTCGTGGATATTACCTGTTGGTACTCTGTAGAATTTATCGAAAATTAGTTTTTGATCTTCTTTGCGAATACCTATTCCGTTGTCTTGGATTTCTATACGATAACCCTCCTTTTCGGCTTGAACGGTCATTTGAACGGAAGGGCTTAATTTGCAATATTTGACAGCGTTGTCAACCAAATTAAATAGCACATTGGTTAAGTGCACAGGATCTGCGCAAATGAGAGCTTGATCTGAAGGGTAGTTCAGTTGAATTTGTCCACCGCCTTGCGCCTGATTAAAATTGAAATTTTCTTTGACCTCTTCGAGAATGGCAATGAGATCGATTTGCTCTTTATTGAGGATTACTTTGTCTTTGTCTAATTTCGCAATGTTCAATACCCTTTCTACTTGTTTCTCAAGGCGCTTGTTTTCTTTGTAAATGATGCTGGCATATTTGCGCATCTTCTCTTCATCTTGCGGCAGTTCAAGACGCAACAATAATTCACTCGATAAGCTGATGGTAGATATAGGCGTTTTGAGTTCGTGGGTCATATTGTTGATGAAGTCATTCTTGACCTCTGACAAACGCTTTTGACGAATAATGATGCCTAAACTAAATGCGAAAAATACCACCACAAAAATGACGACAATCAACAGGTAGGCAATAGGTGAGAAACTTGAGGCAGCTTCGATTTTATCCAGTTTGAGATTTGGAAAAAAGACAGTAAAGTAGTGGCCGTCTTTGGTCAGGTTGAGACTCTCGGGGGTAATGCCTTTAAGTACTTGTGGTTGCTTGGCATAAATAGAATCTTTGTCAAAGGTAATGAGCCCTGAAAGTTCGATTGAATCAATAAAGCAGTCGTAGATACCGTAAAGGAAATCTTGCTGAATATCTTGCAAATAAAGCTCTTTTTTCAGGAGCGTCTCCAAGTAGAAAGGCTGGATTTCATCACTGATGTCGACGGTGTAGTGCTGGAAACTCACCTGTTTGATGGCGCCATAAATATTGTTTGGATCCTCGTTTTGATTTAATTGCGTCAGGACGTTTCGAAGCGCGGCTCGGGCTTGTTGGGCAAACTCTCTGAGGTTAAGGCTGTCTTCGCGTTGCTGAATATCAATATATTCTTGCTGGAGTTGACGCGTATTATGGATCCAAACAAACTGAACAGTCAAGATGCTGATGATGGAGAATATCCCCAAAATGGCTACGGCATTGACTGTTCTGTTCTTCATGATTTAGAAGCCATTGACACCATTTACAGTGGTGTATTTCAGGACATTTTTCTTCTCTGGGTGGATCCGTGCAAATGCTGATTGTACTGCAAGTGTGCCTTCGTGGAAACCACAGAGAATGAGTTTGAGCTTGTTTTCATACGTATTGACATCGCCAATTGCGTATATACCTGGGATGTTTGTGGAGTAATCCAACGTATTGACCTTAATGGCACTTTTTTCGATTTCCAAGCCCCAATCAGCTATTGGCCCCAAGCTTGGCTTTAATCCAAATAAGGGAATAAAATGATCTGCTTCAATACTGCGTTCACCATCTTTTTGGTGTGTGACAATGACCTGTTCGAGTTTTCCGTTTCCTTGAAGGCCAGTAACTTCCGCTTCAGTGACTAAATCAATAGCACCCGCTTCAGCCATGTCAATGACACGTTGTACTGAATCGAGGTGACCTCTAAATGAGCTGCTGCGGTGTACTAAAACGACTCGCTTTGCTATTTTTCTTTCTGCCAAATAGATGGACCAATCTAGAGCGGAGTCTCCACCTCCTGCAATGACACAAACTTTGTCTTGGTAAATTTCTGGATTTCGGATGATGTACTCAACACCTTTATCTTCAAAATCGGTGATGTTGTCAATAGGTGGTTTACGCGGTTCAAAAACACCAAGACCCCCGGCAATCATGACAATCGGTGCTTTATGTTTGTTACCTTTGACGGTGGTCACGATAAAATGACCATCTTCGTCTTTGTCAATGGATAAGGCGGCTTCTCCTAGTGTAAATCCTGGTTTGAAGGGTGCTGCTTGCTCCATCAGGTTATCGATGAGCTCTCCTGCTAATATGGACGGAAAACCTGGTATATCGTAAATTGGTTTTTTCGGATAGATTTCAGAGCACTGTCCTCCTGGTTGGCCTAGAGAGTCGATCAGGTGGCAACGCAATTTGAGCAACCCAGCTTCAAAAACTGTAAATAGACCTACAGGGCCGGCTCCGATGATGATAATGTCAGTTTGAATCATAATGTTAATTTGACGCTGCAAATTTACTGAAACTTCAGCAAAGCTTTTGCAACTTAAGTGATTGTTAATAAGCGGGAAAAACAGGTTTGTTACCTAAAATAGCTTCGATGTGGTTCATGACTTCATCCGTAAGGAGTGCTTGTGCTTCAAGTGCTTTTAAGTTCTCCTGAAGTTGTACAACTTTGCTAGCCCCTAGAATAACCGTAGATACATTGGGATTTTTGAGGCACCACGCCAAACTCATGACAGGTAAACTAAGGCCAAGTTCTTTGGAAAGTGCGGTTAATTCTAAAACGGACTTAATGCGCTCAGGTGTTAAATTACGTTCTTTGAGCCACTCTAAACCTTCCATGCCCAAGCGTGTTCCGTCTGGAAATTCTGAATTGTATTTTCCGCTCAAAATTCCGCTGGCAAGTGGAGACCAAACTGTAGTTCCGAGGCCGACAGTATTGTAAATTTGAGAAAACTCAACTTCTACTTTTTCTCGGACAAACATATTGTACTCAGGTTGCTCTACAATAGGGCCAATCAGGTGATTTTGTTTGGCAAACATGTGCGCCTCCATAATTTCTTGTGCAGACCACTCTGATGTTCCCCAATAAAGTATTTTCCCTTGCATGATCAGCTGATGCATGGTCCAAACCGTCTCTTCAATAGGCGTTTGCTTATCCGGTCGGTGGCAAAAATATAAATCGAGGTAGTCGAGTTGAAAACGCTTGAGGGCCGCTTCACACGCTTCCACTAAGTGCTTTCTGCTCAGGCCTTTTTGAGTAGGTAATTCGCCGCCTATTCCAAAGAATGCCTTACTACTCACAATGTAAGAATCTCTGGACCATCCTTTTTTCTTGAGGATAGCACCCATCACTTCTTCACTTTTCCCACGGGCATAAATTTCGGCGTTGTCAAAAAAATTGATACCGTTGTCATAGGCCAGTTGCATCAAGTCTGCGGCTGTTTCATCGGCAATTTGCTTGCCGAAGGTTAACCAAGAACCGAGTGATAGACGGCTAACTTGCAAACCACTTTTGCCTAAATTATTGTATTGCATTTCCATGTTTTGTAATTG